>JALYQT010000015.1 GCA_030855685.1 bacterium
TAACACACGTAGCGCGTTTTGCAACCCGTCTATCTGCTCTCCAAGAGAGGTGTATAATAATATTATGAAAACATTCGAAGAAAAAAAATTTAATATCCCTGAATTAAAAGGGATTTCAACTAAAACAGTAGAAGAACATTTAAAGCTTTATAGTGGTTATGTAAAAAATGCCAATTCGATCCTACTAAAGATACCTGAATACCAGGGGTACTCAGAGCAAGACCCATTTGCACCTTATGTAGTGGCAGAACTCGGTCGAAGGTTCGCATTTGAGTTCGATGGAATGAGGAACCATGAATATTATTTTTCTCACTTGGAGAACGGTTCGGTTGCGCTCACCGCAAGCGGTCCATTAATGGGAGCTATCGAGGAAGAATTTGGATCATTTGATTCATGGCTTTCTAATTTTAAAACTCTAGCTCTTACACGCGGTATTGGTTGGGCGATACTTTACTATGATCCTGTAACCAAAAGACTTTTAAATGCATGGGTAGACGAACAGCACCTTGGACACCTCACCGGTCTATCCCCCGTCCTATGCCTAGATATGTGGGAACATTCGTTTGTAGCCGACTACCAACCAAGCGGAAAGAAGAATTATGTCGAGGATTTTTTTCTGAACCTAAATTGGAATACTTGTGAGAAAAATTTCTCAAGCTCGCAGAAGTAATTGTAATAACAATTAAATAAAAAAACTTTCTTTTTGTTTTAACTTCCAAAGAATAGCTAGGTATATTGCATACCAAAGTAAAGCTACCCAAGCAGAAAATACTGGGACCTCAATACTTGCCCACGGTAGACCCCCAAGTTTTGCAGACACTAGTAGTATCCAAGATAGAAACAAGTGGGCTAGATATGCAAAAGGCAAAGCAAGCAGATTACCTATAAAACCAAAGACTGTTGCTACAAAACCCAGTAGCATCGTCACTGGAATAAACACTAGAACTAAAATATTTGCTAGCAGAGCAATGACCGAAAAGTTGCCCATAGAAAACATGAGGTAAGGCAAAACCACTAGTTGTGTAGATACAGTGGTAGAAATAATCGAACGAAGTCCGGCTTTTTCTGTAATAAAAGTTAAGTATTTTTCCCCGAGTGGAGAAACGTATATCAGGGCCAGTGTGGCAAGAAAAGAGAGCTTGAATGAGGCATCAAACACAAGGATTTTTGGGTTTTCTAAAAGCATAAGAAACCCCGCTACTAAAAGCGCTCTCGGAGCTGAATAATTTCTTCTTAGAATTTTTCCAAAAAGTACAACGGAGACCATAATCGCTGCTCGCACCACGGTGGCAGAAGCTCCAGTCATAAGAGTAAAGAGAATAATAGCGCCGAGAGATGAGATGGCGGCAAGCTGAAGCGATAGAAATCCAAATATATGCAAAAAGAATTCTGAAACAATGGTTATGTTATATCCAGAGAGTACAACAATATGTACTATTCCCGCCCTACGGAATTCTTCCAAAATATTTTTAGGCAATGATTCCTTGCCAGCAAGTATTAGCCCACTTAAAAGTGACGCTTCGGGCTCTGGAAGCAAATCTCTAATTTCCCCTATAAATTTATGTTTAATTTTATATAAAAAAGATTTAATGGGATTGCCATGGCCGACAGATACAATCTCAACGCGAGCAAACGAGATAGTATAATAAATTTCATCCTTAGAAAGATATTTACCGTAGTCAAAATCTCTTCCATCATCCCCTTTTATTATTCCTGGTTTTTGTAGCTTTCCGGTAACGCTAACTTTGTCTCCATACTGAGCCTTGTTATATAAATCTGCACTAACGAGTATTTTTTCTTCACTACCTTCGGGTAAGATTGTCAGTCTCGTTACATTATCTTTTCTCTCTGGTTCATCTGTAACCAAACCTTCAAGTGTAATTTTTTCGCCAATTTTCTCACTAATTGTTAAATTAATTCTATGACTTTCTTTAAGTTCGTATCTCAGAATTCCTAAACCAAGTGAAAGGATGGCCAGAGCAATAAGTACCGCTTCCTTGGAAAATTTTCTAGTATTTATATATTCAACCAGCAATATTGATATTGCTATCAAAATAAGTAAAAGCGCGTAGTAGCTTGAAATATATAAAAAAGAGGACAACAATATTCCCAAAACGAAACTTCCTATGAAAATAAAAATACCCGAGTGTCGGGTATTTAATTTTGATCTTATGTTTCCCATTCTAGATTCACAGAATAGTTTTTGAGGCTGTCTTTATATAAAAGAACTTTTTCACCTCCCGCATAGGACGTTGCTATCTCGTCACATCTTTCATTTGCTTCTACACCGGCATGTCCTGGAACAGTTTTCCACGAAATATTTAAATTTTTTGTGGCTTCAAATAACCTTTCCCATAAATCTTTATTTTCAACCGGTTTTTTTCCAGCAGTTTTCCAATTCTTTTTTTGCCAATTAAAAATCCACTCCGTTATCCCCTTCACTACATATGTAGAATCGGATAGCAAGGTTATTTCATTTCCAAGATTATTCTTTTTTACTCCCTCAAGCGCGCATATAGCTGCACTTAATTCCATACGATTATTTGTAGTGTGCTTTTCTCCTCCTCCCATTTCAATAATCCTATCTTTAGTAGCGATGATCGCTCCCCACCCTCCCGGACCCGGATTTCCACGAGATGACCCGTCTGTATATATAGTTATCATGGTGCAATTTTAGCATGAGAAATTTTAAATAATTTAGTAAGTTATAATTGACATTAGATTAATAGGTGGTATTATAAGTATAGATTTTTGCCTGGAGAACAGCGGTGGAATTTGCACATGTAGTGGGCATGGCGGGGGTAGTTCTATTAGGAACCAACCTCAATAACCAAGATAGTAAGCGCAGTAAATGGCTTGCTAAACTCGGTCTATTGATATTGGTACTTAGCGTCAGTTGGGTTGTATTTATCAGTCCAAAGACGTGGGAGAACTTGCAAAACACCCCGATAAAAAAAGTGCCGACCACGTCGGTACAGAAGCAATAGACGCCCAAAGCGTCTATTTTTTTATATCAACTATACGAAGACGAATCTCTGGCCGATTTCTAAAATAAGATTTTTCGAGATGCGCATCTAATACCACATGAGAAAGTGGGGATAGCATTGGCCCAAATGAATCCTGGTCACTAAAAAAAGATATTGCTTTTACATCGCGACTTTTGGGTGATGAGAATGTAACTTCTATGTGATCCCCTGTTTTGCCAAAGGTTTTTACCGTTTTTATCTCTGCATTTTGAACTCTAAAAATAGGCTTGGGATTTCCTACACCAAATGGAGCGAAAATAGATATTGTTTTCCATAGATCTTCTCCTATGTATTCGATTTGGATTTCTACCTCTCCTTTTTCTTTTTCAATAAAAATATCCCTCTTACTATTTTCTAGTGCGACAGAAAGCTTATCTTCAAGCAGAGATATGTTTTCTAAACTGACAGCAAAACCTCCAGCCTGACTGTGACCTCCGTGCTCTATAAAAGACTTGCTCTCTATATCCATCAATAAACATAGGTTAATATTTCCATATGACCGGCATGAGCCTTTTATAATCCCGTCTCCGTCTCTCCCCCAGACAAACGCTGGCATTTTATATTCTTCGACCAGTGAGTTAGCAACAAGCCCAAGCAATGATGGTCGCCACTCGGGGTTGCCTATAACTATTACTTTTTTTAATTCCTGGCGTTTAGACAGGTGCTTCTTGGCATCTTTAACCAAACTTGCGACTATTCCCTTGCGCTCATTATTTATACTTTCAAGATGAATTGCCAGACTTTCCGCTTCTCTCATATCACTTGTTGCAAGTAACTGGAAGGCATCTTCTGGTTTTCCCATTCGTGACGCTGCGTTTATGCGCGGTGTTATCATAAAGGCCACATCATCTTCTGTTAAATATTTTTGATTAATAGATAATTTTTTAAATAATGATGCAAGGCCGGGTCTGGGAGATTTTCTTAATACTTCAAGTCCAAAATGGGCTAAGATGCGATTCTCGCCCCGGAGTGGAACCATGTCAGAAAGTGTTGCAATGCCAACCATGTCTAGTGACCACTTCTCCATGCCATTCTTAACCCCAAAGTTCTCCTTTTGGACTATCGCTTGTATTACTTTATATATCACGGCGGCCCCACAAAGATCCTTGAATGGATAGTTTGAGTCTTTTCGCATTGGGTTTACAATGGCAAATGCCTTTGGAAGGTTTTCTTTTTGTTCATGATGATCGGTAATGATCACATCTATTCCTTTTTCATTTGCATATGAAACCTCAGCTATATCTGCCACTCCGCAATCTATAGTTATCAAAAGCTTAGTGTTTTTTTCTACAGCTTCATCTATTGCTTTTGTATTTAGACCGAAGCCTTCGTTGTGACGATGTGGAATATAAAATGTTACGTTTTCGTATTTGATTCGTTTAAAAAAATCTGACATCACTACCGCTCCAGGAATACCGTCCGCATCATAATCAGAAAAAACAAAAATATGCTGATTATTTTTTATAGCTTCTATAATTCGGTCCCGCGCTTTTTCCATATCAGGCATTAGGAGTGGATCATGGAGTTTCAAATAATCGGGTTTTAAAAAATCAGCCTGTTCATCGGGCGCTATTTCCCTAGCTTTTAGTAATTTTTCAAAAATTTCTGGAAATTTCATTTGGCTATCTTAACATATTGATTATTTTGAATTCCTTCCAAAATTTCCTAATTGTATTAATATGATTTTATGAATAAAGAAGATTGCATCTTTTGTAAAATTATTAAAAGAGAAGTTCCATCTGCTGTTGTTTTTGAAGACGAAACAGCTTTTGCTTTCCTTGATATTAATCCTGTAACAGAAGGTCATGTTCTCCTTATACCCAAAAACCATCATGCAAATATCCTTGAAACACCAGATAACTTAGTTCAAGATTTATTTTTGAAAGCAAAACACTTAATGCCCGCAGTAAAAGATGGTGCTGGCTCAGAATATGTCGCTATAAGTGTGGTTGGGACAGACGTGGCTCACTTTCACATTCATTTAATACCCAGATCAAAAAATGATGGTTTAAAAGGATTTTGGAACACTAAAAAATATGAGAGTTTAGAAAAAATGAATGAAGTAGCAGAAAAAATTAAACTTTCTGTTGTTTCTTTATAGCCTCAATTCCAGGCAGTGTTCCTGTGGCCAAAAAATCAAGCATTGCTCCGCCCCCAGTTGAAACAAAAGTGAATTTATCAAAAATACCAAGCTCTTGTATTGCAGCAAGGGTGTCTCCCCCACCCATAATGGTTTCTTTGCCACTCTCAGATAATGCCTTGGCTAACTCTAAGGTTCCTTGCTTGTAACCTTTTTCATAATTACCCATTGGTCCATTCCAAAGAATAACTGAAGATTCATTAATTTTTTCTTTAAGCATCAATAATGTTTCAGATCCTGCGTCGACTATAGAGTCTTCCGCTCTTACTTTATCAATATTATCTATTCGAATATGTCCCGCTGAAAGTATGCATGCGTCTACAGGTAGCATTACCTTACCAGTATCTAATTTTTCCTTTAAATGAAAATCCCCTTCTGAAATTAAGGATTTACCGACTAACTTGCCCTGTTCCTTAAAAAAATTATGAGCGAGGGCTCCTCCAACAAAAATCGTGTCAGCTATGTGTATAAACTTTTCTATCAAGGGAATCTTGGTATCAAACTTGGCTCCACCCAATATAAAAAGGAAGGGTTTTTTAGGGTAAAAAGCTTTGGAAAGTTCTTTCATTTCTTCCATAAATCTTGTTCCTAAAGTAGATGGTAGATATTTTGGAATTCCGACAATAGATGAGTGGTTTCTATGAGAAGCCGAGAAGGCCTCATTTACAAATATATCTCCGTGTTCGCTTAAAGCTTTTGCAAATTCATCATCATTACTTTTTTCCCTTTCATCTAAGCGCAGATTTTCCAAAAGTAGCGCTTTTCCACCTTCAAGTTTATTAACGGCATCAGTTGCCTTATCACCTAAAAGTTCATCACAAAAAGTTAGAGGCAATCTTCCATATAAATGCTCAGCAATTGGTTTTAAGGAAAGGCTCTCAACAGTTTCTAAGTGACAGATAATTATAACTTTTGCCCCTTCGTTCAAGAGGAAATCAATGGTCGCAAGAGATTGTTTAATTCTATAATCATCTACAACTTTCCCGCTTTGAAGTGGGACATTCCAATCTACTCTCACTAGGACTTTTTTACCTGCAAGATTTTTTTCGTCTAATATTGATTTCGGTTCCATTTAGTCTAGGATACCATTGCTTCAGCAATAAGAGCAAAGCTCTTGGGATCAAGAGATGAATGTCCAACCAAAAATCCACGTATACCAGTTTCCATTAGTGCTTTAGCATTATCTGGTTCGACAGAACCACCATATAGAATTGGTATTTTTTCTGCAGATTCTCTATCGAATAAATCCGTCAATACTTTTTTTATAAAAATAACTGTTTGTGATAGGTCACTTGGCGCCATGGCATCACTTGCCTTTTTTCCGATAGCCCATATTGGTTCATAAGCGACGACCAGTTTTAATGCATCGTCCTTACGCCTCAATCCTTCGAGGGACATTCTTAACTCTTCTTCTAAGAATTCAAAATGATCTCCTTCCATGTTTCTTTCTCTTTCACCAACACACAACAGCGGAGAAATACCAGACTGAAAGGCTCTTTTTATTTTTTCTAGCACCACTTCGTTTGTTTCTCCTAGCGCCCTTCTTTCACTATGTCCAATTATTGCAAGCTTTACTCCAAAACTTTTCATAATATCTGGAGTAATTGCCCCCGTGAAAGTCCCTTCAGATTGAAAGAAAATATCTTGAGATGCTAACGTTGCGAAACTTTTAATTTTCTTGCTTGCAGATTCAAAATAGACTGTAGGGGGAGCAATAAAAGTTGTTAAACTTTTATATAAACTTGCTTGTTTTGCTAATCCGGTAAGAAGAAGATTTGACTTGGTAAGAGACTCTGGGTGATTTTTCCAATTTCCCACTAAAATAGGCTTTGCCATGTTGATATTGTATTAAATTATGTTTATATATAAACGTATCAGTTGGCTTTTTATTTCTAAGATATTTACTCGATTTC
>JALYQT010000007.1 GCA_030855685.1 bacterium
CGATTCCCGGTAGCCGCACAGTTTTCATTTTTTGGTGTACGATAACAATAAGCTCCCGTAGTGAAATGGATATCATGCCTGCCTTCGAAGCAGTTGTTCTAGGTTCGAATCCTGGCGGGAGCACAAACGTTAAGAAAAAGTAAACTGCTTTTGATTTTTAGTTTGTGCTGGCCGGAGCATGTCGCTTAGGCGACGCGAGGTGGGTGAGGAAGCGAATACTTGGAGCTTCCGCAAGACCTTGAGCTCCGCAGGTGCGAAAGATGTACAGCTTCTGTAAGAAAGCGAAAATTTTGCGTCAGCAAATTATTTATAGCCAATAGTGTTTCTTTATTTATAGGACGCTCGTCGCGTTATACTTAATCAAATGTCTGTGTCTAAAAAACATTTTAATATTCCCAAGGAAGTGAAAAATATTTCACAGAAACTTTTTGATACAGGATTTGAAAACTATATTGTCGGAGGATCGGTTCGCGATATGCTTTTAGAGAAAAAACCAAAAGACTGGGATATCACAACGATAGCAACGCCCGAAGAAATTGTGCCCCTATTTGAAAAAACTTTTTACGAAAATGAATTTGGTACTGTGGGGGTTGTTAATGAAGCAACAGAAGATGAAAGTTTAAAAATTATAGAAGTCACTCCATATAGACTTGAAAGCGAGTATTCTGACTTTAGACGACCGGATAAAATTGTTTGGGGGAAAACCCTTAAGGACGATTTAAAGCGTCGAGATTTTACAATTAACGCAATTGCATACGATGTGGCGAAAGGGGAGTTAGTCGATCCATATGAAGGGCAAAAAGATATAGAAAGAAAATTAATAAAAACAGTAGGCGAGCCGAACGAAAGATTTGGAGAAGATGCCCTCAGAATGTTTCGAGCAATAAGATTCTCTAGCACACTTGGTTTTGCAATTGAATCTGATATAGGGCTTGCAATAGAAAAAAATGCAAAACTTCTAGCTCATATTTCAAAAGAGCGTATTCGGGATGAATTTATAAAAATAGTCATGTCACCATCTCCTGCTTTTGCTCTAGAAACTTCACGCAGGCTGGGGGTATTGGAATACGTTTCTCCAGAGTTTCTAAAAGCTTATGGAGTCGAACAAAACCAAGCTCACGCTTATACAGTTTGGGAGCATCTCCTGAGAAGCTTAGAGCATGCGGTAAAAAAAGATTTCCCAATACACGTTCGCCTGGCGGCGCTACTGCACGACATCGCTAAACCTCATACTAGAAAGTGGATTAATAACCAGTGGACATTTTATGGCCACGAAGTAGTGGGTAGCAAAATTGCCAAAAATATTTTAATTGATTTAAAATTTCCTAAGGAAATAATAGAAAAAGTTACCAAGCTTATTAGGTGGCATATGTTTTTTTCAGATACAGAAGAGATCAGCCTTTCTGCCGTCAGGCGAATGGTAAGAAATGTTTCACCAGAGTTAATATGGGATCTGATGGATGTGCGTGCATGTGATCGCATTGGCACAGGACGACCCAAGGAAAGCCCATATCGCCTACGAAAGTATCATTCTATGATCGATGAGGTTGTGAGAGATCCTATTTCAGTAAAACAGCTCAAGATAAATGGAGAAGATATTATTAAATTAACAAATGGAAATCCAGGACCTCAAATAGGTTTCATGCTTGAGATTTTACTTTCTGAAGTATTAGATGATCCTACTAAAAATAAGAAGGAGTATTTAAATAAAAAAGTTAATGAGTTACACGCGTTACCCGTAAAGCAACTCAAGGAACTTGGGTTGGTAGCCAAAGAAAAAAATCTTATGGAGGACGAAAAAGAAATTGACTCAATCAAAGAAAAGCATTTCGTTAAATGACCGTTTGATATTTTCCTAAAAAAAGATATAGTCAGCACAGAAAACTCATCACAGTGGGGGACAGATGCTTGGCACAAGAACTTTTCGCCAGAATGATGAGGCTGTGATTAGCCTTTATATAACCCTAGCAAAGGCTGGGGAGGTTATAGAGGTTAAAACACTTCATCACACGTACACAGTTGTAATTTTAGATCCCCAGGTAAGCCGAGTTGGTTTTTACGGCTCTCATCCTGACCATTACGATCCCACCGAATGCATTCTAATCGGTTCCCTGACAGAAGACGATGTATTCACAGGAGGGGTTATACAATCACACAGTCAGATTGTATTAACAAAAAACAGAAGTAGTAGTGAAATAATTACTTCCTATGTAGTTAACTTCAAGTTAATACACCATTCGCTTAAATCCTGGATTGCTCGAGGTGCATTCACAAGGGGATTTAGAAGAGGGTTTGCGTGTCTTTTTCTCTCTATATAGCGAAGTCGCCACAGTAGTGGCGACTTTTTCTTTAAACAAAAACCCTTTGACTAGCAAAAGGTTTTTTGTTTGAAGAAAATAAATTATTTTCTTTTTAGATGTTTTACTTTACAGCGTCTTTCAAAGCTTTAGCAGGACGAAACTTTGGCACTCTCATTGATGGAACAGAGATGCTTTCGCCTGTACGAGGGTTTCGAGCTTGTCTTGCAG
>JALYQT010000008.1 GCA_030855685.1 bacterium
AAAATAATCTTTGTTTAAGAGCCTAATTTTAGGTAATATAGATAAATGAAACAAAGCCAACTATTTACCAAAACTCGGAAAGAATCACCAAAAGATGAAGTCTCTAAAAATGCAGAGCTACTGATAAGAGGAGGTTTTATACACAAAGAACTTGCCGGTGCCTATGCTTATTTACCACTAGGGCTAAGAGTTATTAAAAAAATAGAAAATATCATTCGAGAAGAGATGGATGCTATTGGGGGACAAGAGATAGAAATGACCTCCCTTCAGGAAAAAAATACTTGGGAAAAAAGCGGAAGATGGGATGATGAAGTTCTTGATGTATGGTTTAAAACCACTCTGAAAAGTGGGGGAGAATTAGGCTTGGCTACCACTCACGAAGAACCACTGACGGCACTTTTGTCAGAATATGTTTCTTCCTATCGCGACCTTCCTTTTTCGGCATATCAATTCCAAACAAAATTTCGAAATGAGCTAAGAGCAAAGTCAGGGTTAATGCGAGGAAGAGAATTTTTAATGAAAGATCTATATTCTTTTTCCCAAACCCAAGAGGAACATGAAGAGTTTTATGAAAAAGTTAAAGAAGCTTATTTTAAGATTTTTAATAGAGTAGGGTTGGGGAATATAACATACCTTACCTTTGCTTCAGGAGGTAGTTTCTCTAAATATTCCCATGAGTTTCAAACCCTTACTAACTCGGGTGAAGATTTAATCTTTCTTTCTAAGGCCAAAAATCTAGCAGTTAATAAAGAAGTTTATAATGACGAAGTTTTATCTTCTCTAGGTATTTCAAAAGAAGATGTAGTGGAGGAGAAAGCCGTGGAAGTTGGAAACATTTTTACACTTGGTACAAAATACTCTGAGCCGCTCGGGCTTTTATTTAATGATGAAAATGGAGACAAGAAACCAGTTATTATGGGAAGTTACGGCATAGGTCTAGGTAGGGTTATGGGAACAATTGTAGAAACGTTATCTGATGAAAAAGGAATTGTTTGGCCCAAGGCAGTTGCTCCATTTCGAGTTCATCTATTGGTACTGGGTACGAATGCATCCTCACTTGCAGAAGATCTTTACACAACTCTTCGCAAAGAAAGTATAGAAGTATTGTTTGATGATAGAGATTTACGAGCAGGGGAAAAATTTGCAGACTCTGATTTATTGGGCATCCCTTTTAGGGTTATTGTTGGAGATAAGACTCTTGAATCAAAACTTTATGAAGTCAAAGATAGGGCAACAGGTGAGGTTAGAAATATTTCACTGGATAATTTAATAATGGAGTTAAAAAATGTCTAAAACATTTGGCAGTGGAAGTCTTTGGAATTGGCTTCGTCATGATATTGGTATTGATCTTGGCACGGCAAACACCCTTGTTTATATTCGCGGTCAAGGAATTGTTATAAACGAACCATCAGTAGTAGCAGTAAATCAAAAGACTGGTCAGTTAGTGGCCGTGGGCGAAGATGCAAAAGCAATGATTGGTAGAACACCTCCGCACATTGAAGCCATAAGACCCTTAGTGGACGGTGTAATTTCTGATTTTGAAGTAACTGAGGAAATGATTGCGTATCTAATGAACAAAGCACAAAGGAATAGCAAAAAAATATTTGGACCAAGGGTCGTTGTGGGAGTTCCTTCGGGGATAACAAATGTTGAAATAAGAGCCGTTCGCGATGCGGTAAAAAATGCAGGCGCGGGAGAAGTTTATATTGTAGAAGAGCCGATGGCGGCGGCTATTGGGATGAGACTTCCTATACTTGAACCGGCGGGAAATATGATTATAGATATTGGTGGTGGAACATCAGACATAGCAGTTATTTCTCTGGGCGGACTAGTAAGGGCTAAAAATTTGCGTGTAGCTGGGGATAAATTTAATAACGATATAATTTCCTATATTCGTAATCAATTTAAAATATTAATTGGTGAAAAAACTGCGGAAGAAATAAAAATGAAGGTGGGATCTATAGCGGTGGTTGAACAACCACTTGAAATTCATGTAAAAGGGCGCGACCTTATAACTGGGCTTCCACGCGAGGTGGTGGTGACAGATACAGACGTCAGAGAAGCGTTGTCGGGCTCTATAGAGCTATTGGTTAACTCTACGCAGGAAGTTTTAGAAGTCACTCCTCCCGAGATTCTTTCTGACATTATGCAAAGAGGAATATATCTATCTGGTGGAGGTGCGCTTATTAATGGCTTGGCAGAGCTTATAGAAATAGAAGTAAATATACCAGTCCATATTACAAGTGATCCAATGACGGCAGTTGCTCGAGGAACTGGGATAATACTTGAAGATATAGAAGTATATAAAGATATTTTAGTTAAAAATGAAGACGAACTTCCTCCAAAGAAATAGGCCAACACAAACCAATAAAAAGAAAATACTTATCGTAATTTCTATATTTATATTTGGATTTATTTTTACAACTCTTTTAAAGGGTTCAGTCTTAAGGATTTTTTCACCACTATGGCAATTACGTGGAGAAGTGTTGAGTGAAAAAAATGATTTAGTATCATTCTTTAAATCTCGCAACTCTTTAATCGAAGAAAATAAAATTCTTAAAGAAAGACTTTCAAGTCAAGAAGGATTGGTTGGTTCTTTCAATGCACTCGAAAGTATTCACGATAGTTTATTAGCGCAAACAGGAAATCCTCCAATTGAACAAAAAATTGCCGGGGGAGTTATTTCAAGACCACCTCAAAGTTTTTATGATGTTATAACAGTAGATGTTGGCGGTGAAAGTGGAATAAATATAGGCAATAAAGTCATTTTGCCCTTCGGTGCTCTAATAGGCGAGGTAACTAAAAGTTTATCCAAAACTTCTCAAATCACACTATTTTCTACATATGGAAAAGAAACAGAAGCAATTCTTGAGAGAGGGGAAGTACCGGTTACTATTACGGGTCTTGGAGGAGGAAACTTTGAAATAAAAATACCTCGTGATATTTCCATTGAAAAAGACGACAGAATCCTCAGCAAGGGACTAGACCCCCGCCTCCTAGCTATTGTTAAGGACGTCACTGCAGAATCAACAGATTCTTTTAAAAAAGTTATTGCGGTA
This sequence comes from bacterium, assembly GCA_030855685.1. Taxonomy (GTDB): domain Bacteria; phylum Patescibacteriota; class Minisyncoccia; order Phycocordibacterales; family Zambryskibacteraceae; genus JAIFWN01. Next base: position 3,060 of record JALYQT010000008.1, read on the forward strand.
ACTCCAACAAGCATTTATTCGCTTCGCTACGTATATATACAAAAATGAACATACGTTTGATTTATTCTATCTGTATATTGTTTTCCATAATTTTTCTACAGTGGTGGGTGTATATACCCCTCGTTTTAATAGGAATTGTTATATTTCCATTTTTTATTGAATCAATTATTTTTTCCTTTATAATAGAGGCTGCATATAGCCCTACAATTGGAAGTTTCTCTCTTTTAAATTATCCCTTGGCTCTAATCGTTTCTTTTTCAATAATCCTTGTTTTGCATGTAAAAAAATACACACGTCCTTATGTATAGAAAATTATTTAGAAATGTAAAAAAAAGAATAGGTAAAAAATATAGAGCTATTGATCCTGAGGATATTTTTTTAGACTCCACAAATCTTCCAGGGTTCGATGAATATAGCTTTGAAGGTCGCATCGAAAGACCTATTGAAAATAGAAATTTTTTATTTTTAAAGGGAGCTTTTTTTATTATCGTTCTCTTGCTCGGGACTCGGTTGTGGACGCTCCAAGTAAATGAGGGAAGGGCATTTGTAAAAATTTCAGAAAACAATAGATTAAATCAAGCCTTAATAATCGGCAACAGAGGAGTAATATATGATAGAAACGGCCTAGAGCTCGTAACAAATTCTATAAAGGAAGTTAAAGCAGACTACGCTGCAAGGCTATACGCTCCTTACAAAGGTCTAGCACATGTTCTAGGATACGTTAAATATCCGCAAAAAGATTCAAGGGGATTTTATTACGACGAAGAATACAAAGGTCAGGCAGGCGTAGAGAAAACTTACAACAATATCTTAAATGGAAAAAATGGATTGAAACTTACAGAAACTGACGCACTAGGTAACATTACATCTGAAAGTGTGATTGAAAAGCCTCAAGACGGGCAGGCTCTAAATCTTTCGGTTGACGCCAAGCTTTCAGCGGAGCTGTATAAAATAATCGAAAGTTTTGCGAACGAAAGGGGGTATAAAGGTGGAGCCGGCGTAATTATGGATATTGAGACTGGAGAAATCATAGCCTTGAGTAGTTTTCCTGAATATGATCCTAATGTGATCACAGCCGGAAGTGATGCGGTTGAAATAAAAAGATTATTTAATGACCCAGCTACTCCTTTTTTGGATAGAGTGACGGGTGGGCTTTATACACCGGGATCTATTATTAAACCAATAGTAGCGCTAGGAGCTTTAAATGAAAATTTAATCTCTCCTGAAAAAGAAATATTAAGCACAGGAGCGTTGACCTTGCCCAATCCGTATGACCCTTCGAAGCCTTCAATATTTAGAGACTGGAAAGCTCATGGATGGGTAGATATGCGAAGTGCACTAGCTGTATCATCAGATGTTTATTTTTATGCTGTAGGAGGAGGATTTGAGGATCAAAAAGGCTTAGGAATCACAAAAATTGATAGTTATTTAAAACAATTTGGCCTAGATGAGCTAACCGGCATCGATTTGCCTGGAGAAAAAAGTGGAGTTATAGCAAGCCCAGATTGGAAAAAAACAAATTTTGATGACGACTGGCGTTTGGGAGATACCTATATAACCTCTATTGGACAATACGGAACTCAAATAACCACTCTCGAGGCGGTCAGATGGGTAGCAGCAATAGCAAATGGAGGAAAGCTACTAATACCTACTGTGGTTAAAAATGATAGACCGGAGAGTGAAAAAATACTGCGAACTCTAAATTTTAAAGAAGGCGACTGGAAAGTTATTAAAGAAGGAATGAGAGAAGCGGCAGAGCCAGGAGGAACTGCTGCCGGTTTAAATGTGCCATATGTAAAAATTGCCGCCAAGACCGGTACAGCCGAGCTAGGCGCCTCAAAAGAGCTTGTGAACTCCTGGAGTACCGGTTATTTCCCCTATGAAAACCCTCGTTATGCATTTACGATACTTATGGAAAAAGGCTCTAGATATAATACCGTCGGTGCCACCGGCGTTATGAGACAATTACTAGACTGGATGTCTCTATATAGTCCTAATTATTTTGAATAAAATTTTGCCACCCTATGCTTGTTTTTTGGTTCATTTTACTGTAATATCGTCGCATCAATTAATAAAGATTAAATGAATACAGAAATAGAATATCTTACAAAGGAAAAATTTGATCAGCTAAAGAATGAGCTAGAATATCTAAAACATCAAAAAAGGACTGAAATTGCTGCTAGTCTTGAGTATGCAAAATCTCTTGGAGATTTATCGGAAAACGCAGAATATCACGAAGCTCGTGATGCACAAGGAGCCGTTGAGGATCGAATAAATCATCTGGAGTATATATTAAGATCTGCAACTATAATAGCCGAGCATGATGCAAGCGCCGTCGAAGCGGGGTGTGAGGTAACTGTTCTGAGAGAAAAAGATAGTGTACAAAAAACATTCACAATTGTTGGATCTGAAGAAGCAGATGCAATGAGCGGTAAAATTTCTATGCGCTCACCACTCGGAGTTGCAATACTTGGTAAAAAGAAAGGAGATAGTTTTACATTCCAATCACCAATAGGCACCGTAACTTATAAAGTGGTTTCTATTAGGTAAATTTAGCATTTACTTTTAAAACTTTGTAGCTTAAAAGCCAAAAAATCGTTAAGATTAAGATCAAATGGCTTCACTAGAAGAAATTAGATTTGCACGCATCGAGAAACTCAAACTCTTAAAAGATAAGGGTATAAATCCATATCCATCTTTTTCTAAGCAGGACTATACAAATAAAGCTGTTGTAGAAAACTTTGAAGAGTTAAACGAAAACGGAAAATCCATCAGTATGGTTGGTCGTATATTATCTCTCCGATCTCAGGGGAAGATTATCTTTTTTAACTTTGATGACGGGACATCATCTTTCCAAGCTCTGCTGAAATCTGGCGAGCCAATGCCGGATGGTGATTTTGAGTTATTTGATAAAGCTTTTGATATTGGAGATTTTATAGAAGTTAAAGGAACTCTTTTTCTTACAAAACGCCAAGAGAAAACGATTCTAGTCGAATCTGTAAAAATGCTTTCTAAATCCCTGCGACCACTACCAGAAAAATGGCACGGTCTAACTGATACAGAAGAGCGGTTTCGTAAGCGCTATTTGGATTTGATATCCAATCAAGAAGTTAAGGATAGATTTATAATTCGCACAAAAGTCATATCTGAGATACGTAAAATATTAGATGAAAAAGACTTTTTAGAAGTCGAAACTCCAGCATTGCAGCCAATCTACGGAGGTGCATCGGCTAATCCCTTTGTAACTCATCATCATGCCCTTAATACAGATCTCTATCTGAGAATTTCCGATGAGCTTTATTTAAAGAGACTGCTGGCCGGGGGATTTCCTAGGGTTTATGAGATAGCTCGCGATTTTAGAAATGAAGGGATAGACACTACACATAACCCTGAGTTCACAATGCTTGAGTTTTATGAAAGCTATAGTGATTCAGAAAAACAGATACAGTTTGTGGAGGATATGATCAGGCGTTTGGTCGGGACTATTTTCAATAAAGAGATTCTCGTCTGGAATGAAGAAGAAATAAATTACGCAAATAAATTTAATGTCATTACTTATTTTGACCTATTTCGTAACTACGCAAATATTTCTAACCCAGAATCCATTTCACAAATTGATTTGGAAAAGAAAGCACAGGAGTTGGGTGTAGAGATTAAACCTGGTGATTCATATTACAAAATCATGGACGAAATATACAAAAAAGTTGCTCGTCCAAAATTGATACAACCTACATTTATAATTGATTACCCAATAAACTATCTTCCGCTTGCAAAGAAAAAGGAAAGTGATGAAAGCTTGGTAGAGGCCTTCCAGTTAATTATTGGAGGTATAGAAATCTCAAAAGCTTTTTCAGAGCTAAACGACCCAATTGATCAAAGAAAGCGTTTTGAATCCCAGGAGAAATTTAAAGAAGAAGGGGATAGGGAAGCTCAAGTCTTGGATGAAGATTTTATTGAAGCCATGGAATACGGCATACCACCCGCGGGTGGAGTAGGCATAGGCATAGATCGATTGGTCATGCTTTTAACAAATACAAAAAATATTAAGGAAGTAATTTTGTTTCCGACCCTGAAGCCTAAACCTAAAGAATAAATGAAAGAAAACTTAGAATCTAATCTTCCAGAATCGGTGGATAAATATAGAGTTCTTACTGAGCTTGTAGAAGATATTGAAGCAGTGAGCGAATCTAAGGATCTGAACATGGGGGAAAAAACAGAGCGCTTGAAAGAATTGGTAGAAGACTTATTAGATCACATATCTGACGATTTGGAGTTAGATCTATCCTCTGAGGTTTCAGATATATATAACGAAATGTCACAAAGAAATCTCTTGGCTCGTGTTGAAAGTGTGAAAAATGTGGTCGAATGCTTATCGGTCAAGAAGCCCATTAAGGTAGGAGACAAGGATCATCATTATGCAAATTGTGTTACCTCCGACAAAGAGGGGTTACGAATTGCAATGGCCGAAGCAGAAGCTATTGGACCCGTGCGTCTTCTTATGGGACTAGACCTTAAGGCTTTAATTGGATTTAGTAATGACCATATTGAAGTTGCAGGTATCGAAGATAATGAATTTGATTTACGTGACACGACCTTACGGAAGGTTCACTGTAGACACATAGTGGGGCAAATTTATGCAGAAGATATTAAATATTTGGTATTGAGAATTCCTAAACACTTTTTTCCAGAATCTAAGCTATTGGATGATGAAAAAATGTCATTAGGAAAATTCATTTTTAGAGGGGCTAGAGTAGAAACATTTGAAGCACAACAAAGTGATTTAGAAATTGCAGCTTAGCTTTACAATATTATTCTTATATGGTTTAATATAAAAAGTTCTTTTTCCACCACCTAGAGGTATAAATGGCCAAAATACTTCACTTGGAGGAAGATCCTGCGATCAGAAAGAAAATGCGGGACATTCTTACCAAGTCCGGCCACCAGGTTACCTCAGTCGATGCAATAAATGAGGCAGCGACATCTGGTGGCTACAATCTTTATGTCTGCGGGCCGCTTAACAAGCAGTCCGATGGGCTGGGATTTGCAGTGGATATGTTGGGAAGGGGAAGGAAGGTGCTCATCATGGCCTCTTTGAGAAAGTTTTCTCGGGTTAGGTTTCTTAGCACTCACGCTCTTAGTAATACAAAGTATGTAAGAGGGTTTATTGAGTCACTACTGGCGGAAGATTAAGTAATCTTTCGCCTTTTTTATTTCAAAATAAAAATCAACCTTTGGCAAGAGCAAAAGTGGATAACTATTGTTACGTAGTGGGGTACAGTGGTATAGACTGATTACTAAGTGGGAGAAAGTGGGATAAAATACAAATTATGTTTATAGGCGAGTATACACACACGGCAGATGATAAAAAAAGGATTTCACTGCCAGCTAAATTCCGAAAAGAACTTGGAGGAAAAATAGTAGTAACTCGAGGGTTAGATAACTGTCTCTTTCTCTTCACTAAAAAGGTTTGGACGAATATTGCAAATAAGACTTCTAAGCTCGGAATGATGCAAGCTGATACAAGAGGTTTTACAAGATTTTTGTTTAGCGGTGCCTCTGAAATAGAAGTGGATTCAGCAGGAAGAATATTAATTCCTGATTATTTAGGAACATTTGCACGACTTGAGACAAAGATTGTTTTTGCCGGAGTGCACGATCGAATTGAAATCTGGAGCGAGTCTCGCTGGAATAACTATAAAAAGCGAATCGAAACAGAAGCAGAGAGCATGGCAGAAAAATTAAGTTCAGTCGGAATGATCTAAATGCCTCACCTTACTGTTCTTTTACATGAAGCGATTGATAACTTAAACCTTAAAGAAGGTGATATTTTTGTCGACGGAACTCTGGGTGGCGGAGGGCACAGCTCTCTGGTTGCAGAGAGATTTGGAGAGGATGTCGAAATTATAGGTTTGGATCGGGATATAGATGCATTAGAGAAAAGCGAGGAAAGGTTGCGGACTTTTACTAGCTCTCTTTACTTAAAACAACAAAGTTTTAGAAACATCGATACAGCTCTAAGTGAATTAGGAATAAAAAAAGTAAATGCAATATTACTTGATCTAGGGTTATCTAGTGATCAATTCGAAGAGTCAGGAAGGGGATTTACTTTTCAAAAAGATGAACCACTTCTTATGACAATGGACAAAGACGAAAAAGATTTCACTGCCAAAGTCATTGTTAACTCATTTGATGAAGATGCGCTCGAATTGATCATTAGAGGATTTGGGGAAGAGAAGTTTTCCAGAAAAATCGCGAGAAAAATAGTCGAAATAAGAGAAGTAGCTCCAATTGAAACAACATTTGATCTGGTAAATGCCGTGCGCGCTGCCACGCCCGCCGCATATAACCGCGGAAGACTCCACCCCGCAACCAGAACATTTCAGGCCATTAGAATTGCCGTTAATGAAGAGCTAACAGCTCTTGAGGAGGGATTAGAAAAAGGTTTTAAGCTTCTAGAGAATAATGGGCGGTTTGGAATAATTTCCTTCCATAGTTTGGAAGATCGAATAGTAAAAAACTTTTTTAGAGACAAGGTAAAAGAAGGGGTTGGTAAGTTTATTACCAAAAAACCACTTATACCCACAGATGATGAAATAGTGAATAACCCAAGAGCCAGAAGCGCCAAGCTTAGAGTAATAGAAAAAATTAATAGTAATAACTTAGAGATAATTTAATGCAAGCACAAATACTTTCATATGATAACAGGGTTCGCTTTTTTTGGACCCTTGTAGCGATTTTAGGTATATCTCTAATTATGTATGTTGTGGGCATTAATTCTACTATTCACAATACTGTCACTCGTCAAAAGCTAGAGACTTCTCTAAGTAATTTAACTTTAGATATAAGCGAAAAAGAATTTTCATATATAAACTTAAAAAATAAAATAAACATAGATATTGCTTATGCGCGTGGCTATACTGATGTTACAAAACCGATATTTATTACTCGTGGTAGTGCTCGATCACTCACATACAATAGTTTAAACAGATAGACATATGTCTAAGAATTACGACAGCCGGCTAAGGATTATGTCTGTTGGCATAATTTGTTTTGCACTAATTCTTGTGGGTAAGCTCTATACAGTTCAGATTGTCCGGGGAGATGCTTTTCAGGAAAAGGCACAGCATCAATATGTTGCGACTGCTACATATTTTGATAGAGGAACAATATATTTTAGTCCAAAAGAAGGAGCCCTTATTCCAGCCGCAACACTCAAAAACGGATTAATACTTGCCATAAATCCTCAATTGCTCTCAAAAGTTTCGGATATAAATTTGGCTTATGAAAAAATAAATAAAATTGTGCCAATTGACAAAGAGATCTTTTTAAAAAAAGCTGCCAAAACAACTGACCCTTACGAAGAAATAGCAAGAAAACTTCCAATAGATATTGATCGTAAAATAGAAAATCTTGAAATACCGGGAGTTACCACCTATAAACATAAATGGAGATTATATTCTAGTGATGAAATGGCAGCGCATACTTTGGGCTTTATTGGCTACAAAGGTGATGATCTTTCCGGTAGATATGGCCTTGAGAGATTTTATGAAAATGTTTTAGGTAGAAGTGGAGATGATGCGTTCGTAAACTTTTTTGCAGAAATATTTTCTAATATAAAAAAAGGGGTTACAGAAGGGGAGAGCTTAGAAGGGGACATAGTTACAACTATTGAGCCCACTATCGAATCATTTCTCGAGGAGGAACTAAAGAAGGTTAATGAAACTTACAGATCTGAATTTACAGGTGGAATAGTAATAGATCCTAAAACTGGGGAAATATATGCCATTGCTATGGATCCCACTTTTAATTCTAATGATTTAAATACAGTTAAAGATCCTGCAATATTTAGTAATAAGTTTGTTGAAGATAGATATGAAATGGGGTCTATTATAAAACCTTTGACACTAGCTGCAGGTATTGACGCCGGAGCAATAACCCGAAGAACAACTTACAATGACACGGGATGCCAAACCTTAAATAAAAAAACTTTTTGTAATTATGATCTAAAATCTCACGGTTCAAATGTCACAATGCAAACGGTATTAAATAAATCACTCAACACTGGCGTGGCCTTTGCTGTTAATCGCATGGGAAATAATGTATTCAGAGAATATTTATTGAAATTTGGTTTGGGAAGTACAACTGGCATAGATTTACCCAACGAAGGCTCATCATTAATTTCAAATCTAAATACAAAAAGAGACCTAGAAATGGCACAAGCTTCATTTGGACAAGGCATCGCCCTAACCCCACTTATAACCGTCAGAGCCCTCTCAGCGCTCGCAAATGGAGGAACCCTCATTACTCCTCATTTGGTTAAAGAAATAAAATACAATATTGGAACATCGAAAAAAATAGAATATCCAGTGGGCGAGAGAGTTTTAAAACCCGAGACATCAGAAGAAATATCTAGAATGCTTACAGAAGTTGTGGACACATCCCTCAGAGGTGGATTAGTAAAATTACCCAACTATAGTGTGGCAGCAAAAACTGGAACAGCTCAGATAGCTAAGTCTGGTGGGGGTGGATATTATGAAGATAGATACCTCCACTCATTTTTTGGATATTTTCCATCTTATGATCCTAAGTTCTTGATTTTTCTCTACACTTATAACCCCAAGGATGTTAAGTATGCTTCTGAAACACTTACAGACACGTTTATAAATATGACGAAATTTCTGATAAACTATTACGATATTCCACCAGACAGAGAAGCTTCACCACCATCTGCTTAATTTATATGAAAAATATTTTAAAGAGTATAGTCGTATATATACTTCAAAAAGAAGCACAGGCTGTACTTAAAAAATATAAACCTCAGATTGTTGCTATAACCGGGAGTGTAGGAAAAACCTCCACCAAAGATGCTATATATACAGCGCTGAGCAATTTTTATGTATCTAGAAAAAGTCAAAAAAGTTTTAATGGCGAGCTAGGGATTCCTTTAACTATTTTAGGTAAACCAAACGCAGAGCAAAGCTTATCGGGGTGGATTAAAAACATCCTTGAAGGATTAGATTTGATTCTTTTGCCTACAAATTATCCTGAATGGTTAGTTTTAGAAGTCGGTACCGATAGACCTGGGGACATTGAAGCCGCTACAAAATGGATAAAACCGGATATAACAATCGTAACGAGGCTCTCAAAAGTACCTGTGCATGTGGAATTTTTCCCAACGCTAGAAGATTTATTTAACGAAAAAGGGAATCTTGTTAGAGCAACTAAACCGGGTGGATCTGTAATATTAAACGTAGACGACGAGGATGTTCTAGCCTATAAAAAACTAACAGATGAAAAAATTATTCTATTTGGAAATAGTTTGAATGCTGATATAAGAGCTATCGATTACAGTGTTAGTTATGATCAAGATAATCTTCCAAAAGGTATATGTTTTGATGTAGAAATAAACAATAAAAAATACCCGATTGAACTTTTGGGAACACTAGGAGAACACCACGCTTATCACATACTCGCTGCACTTGCCACTGTTAGATCACTAAATGAAAAGCTCGATATTGCTTCAAAAAGCTTTCACCGTCATGAGCCTACCGCTGGGCGAATGAGATTAGTTGGAGGCATTAAGAATTCAATGATTATTGACGACACCTATAAC
>JALYQT010000010.1 GCA_030855685.1 bacterium
AACCAGTTTCGATAAACGGAACAACCACAGAGCTCAAAGTCAAAAACCAAACAGAAGATGTTTTGGCAAGCACAACATCCAGCGTTTCTACTATTATTATTCCTAAGAGTGACGTCATCGTTGGAGGCGATGGGTATTTTGCATTTAGCAAAGATCAATTTTTTTCACCAAGTGAATTTGATATAATTCCCATTAAAACAAATGCTGATGCAGATTTGGTTGAATATGTTTTGTCTGCATACGAACCCTATACAATGGAGGACAGATATTTTGTAATAGAAAGAGAATTTGACCTATCCTCTGCGATACCAGATAAGAGAAGATTGAGTTGGGTTATTCGCGCACCTGGGCTAAAGGAAAATGGAAACGAGGTAATCATCAAAGACATCCAGATAGAGTACACCAAGAAAGGTAGGTGGAATAATAAGGAATAAATATATATGCCAGAAAAGATAATAACATTTAAATATCGTACGTATGTCATTTCAAGGGAGTTTTTTCATGGACTTCTTGTAACTTATATATTTCTTACAATCGCTGAAACACTGCGCGCGGGAATTGTCAGTAATTACTTTAATTTAAATTATCTATTAATCGCGGTCCTTATTTTCGGAGTCGTAATGGTTGTAACTGATGAAAAAGGATTTGGTTATAGACTTCTTTTCAAGAAGTAATTCATTATAAAAAAGTAAAACAAAAACCCTGTATTAGAGACAGGGTTTTTTAGAGATTTACGGATTTGGGAATGGCTATGGACGAACAGAAGCTCCTGGCGGACCAGTGTGTACGTGGTTCTTGTCACCATATCCCCAGCCCGGTCTTGTTTCGCCTTTACCCTTCGCGCTTACAGCCGTACCAATTAACATACCTGTAATTGCAAGAATACCAACGATGATACCTATTTTTATATTCATTGTAGATTTTTTTGCCAGAACTTATTAATAATATAGTACGAACACAAATTCTTATCGAATATCATCAGTTGCAGATTAAGAATTTTGTCCGCCGAATATTAATTATATACTTTTTGGAAGGTTAAACCTAGTATATTTTGAATGATTTTTTATGTGGACAATACATTACTAGATGTAGCAACTCAGTGACTCAAATGTTTAGATATATCTAACTAAAATGCTCTATATGAAGATTGAAATTAGTTTTGAATCAATTTCTTATCCACACTTGGTTAAAGTTTTAGACTAAGGTTGTCCATGCCCGTTACCTAATACATAACTATCACATTTTTACTGAATTTTAATGAGTAATACTTAAAAATCTTATTTAACCTTACGTATGACTGACCTAACCAATACCACATATCCACTCATTAAGCTTTATATCCCCTCCTAAGGCATGATCTTGAGCGGAGGAGGTAGTTTGATTGTGAAAGAGAAAGGAATTAGCTTAGAGCCTTCTAGCTGTAGGGCGGGTCTTATTGTGTTCAGACCATGCCGATTGATAGAGACATCTAAAAATTCTATTATTACCTTTTATCTTTCATAACGTTTTGAAAATCGGCCTGGTGGATTCTCATAACCTCCATTGTTGCTTCCATTTCGCTTTTTCCGGAATTCATTTTTTTCTTAACTTCCTCTCCAATCATTTTGAAAAAATCAGGATTTTTCTCAACCATATCTAAAACCCTCTCCTGTTCAGCTGGAGGTACGCCTTTCATTTTAGACTTAAGCATATGCTTAAGCATGAAGCTTTGAAACATTCCCATAGTTTATTTTATGCTTTTTTTCCAGGAAGAATTTTATACATTCCTGTTCCACAGACTGTACATGTTCCCTTTGCTGCTGGGCGGCCAGGTTTGATTTCAACTTCTAAAACATCCTTCATCTCTCTCTTCTCTTTGCACTTAACACAATATCCAATTACTTTTGTATCATCCATTTTTTTTAATTTATTTAAATAATTCCTTCTTTATACAACTTTATAAAGACTAAGGCAATGATAACATATTAAAAAAATATCTATAAATCCTAGTTTCTAAACAAAAGGGCTGGTCATATTATTATTGTGTGTATAATTATATTTATGAAAAAAGAGAATAAAACGCTTAATAAATCCATTACTACGGACTCAATTTTATCAAGTATGGATCACGCTCGTTATATAGATAAACAAATATCAGAATCGCAAAAATGGACAATAAAGTTTGCCGATTTTTTAACAGAATCGTTTGGCACGGTTTTATTTCTAAATGTAAACGCAATTATTTTTTTTGTATGGATAGTTATTAATTTGGGTTTATTTAAAAGCACTAATGTTTTTGACCCCTTTCCATTTGGTTTATTAACAATGATTGTATCTCTTGAAGCAATCTTTTTGAGTATTATTGTTTTGATCAGCCAAAATAGAGCAACAAAGATTGCTGACGAACGACAAGAAATGGATTTTCTTATTAATGTACGGGCTGAGGAGGAAATCACACGTATGATCAATATGCTTGACGAGGTTCATGATCATTTAGGCCTCAAAAAAGAGGACGATCTAGAGTTAGCGGGTATGAAACTAAAGACAAATATTACAGAGTTACATGAAGGAATGTTGGATTCGAACAAAAAATAACAAGTGTTTTTAATTTAATTTTTAAAAACATTCGGTAGAAAAGAACATCTCCCGAAGCTGAGATATTAGTGCCGGCTAAATTGATTTTGCTAACGTTATGATAAGTAGTATTCCTAAGCTATTAAGTAAAAAGGAGATTGTGAGGAACTGCCAATTTTTTAGTTTTGATATGCCCATAAGTCCGACGCCCATCTCATCAGGAAAAGGTGAAGCAATAATCAGCGCACCCAGAACCGGGGCAAGCCAAGCGAAGTATGGAGTGCTGATAAGTCGGGAGAAATGAGAGCCTCCTAACTTCATAAAAATTGGCCTCACTTCATCAAATACATTGTCTTTGAGAAATCTAAAAATCATATAATCACCTATTACTGCACCAAGTCCTGCTGTCAACGCAATAAAAAGTGGGTTGTATGTTTGAACTAGTTTGAACAACACCACGCTCGCCGGTGCAACTGTAAAAGTAGAGACAAAGAAAATGCCTGAGACGAAAGACCCAATGTAACCAAGTTTTGAAATGCTAGTTATTATCTGTTGTCCCCAATCTGTGCCAGCGAAATAGAAAAGTGTCACCAAACTAAGGAGTAGGAAAAAAGTATTTTTATATTTCCAAGTTTTATATGTGTTTAGATAATGGTCCATATAATATATTTTATCTCATCTTCTAAGCATTCAAATATTTTTGATCATATATTCACTGCACTAAGGGGTTTATTTTTAAACAAATGTTTTGCACCTTCGATCAGAATAATATTAAAGACACCTATAAGTAGAACTCCAAGCACCCAATTGAAAGGCAATGATACTGTGCCAAAGAGTGTCTGCATTATCGGAACATAAATGGCGACGGCCATTAGAGCGAATCCAAAAATGATACCTCTTGTTAGATACCGGTTTGAGAGTAGAGGGTATGAGAGAATGCTTCTGTCTAGACTCCTCACTGGAAGTGCTACAAGCAGAGTATAAGTGCCGAATGCGGCGAATGTAAACGTCCGGACAACCTCGGTATCATAACCAAGGCGCAAAAGAACGAAATAAATGACGAAGAGCAACGCGCTTGTTGAAATGCCGATAACCAAAATAAGGAATTTCATAAGTGGATCAAAGAGTTCCATTTTTCCTTTTTTCGGTCGATGTGACAGACCGTCAGAATCCTTTTCAAATGCAAAAGCGATGGCAGGAAAGCTGTCCGCAAAAAAGTTTACCCACAAAATTTGAAGCGCATTGAGAGGTAAAGGTAAACCAGTAATAAGAGCACCTCCAATGAGAATCAGGCCGTCCGCAACGTTTGAAAGAAGGTATACAAGCACTTTGCGGATATTGCCGAGAATCTGCCTGCCTTCTTCGATTGCCGCGACAATCGTCTCAAAGTTATCGTCAAGGAGCACAAGATCTGCAACGCTTTGCGCCACTTCCGTTCCTGATCCCATGGCAATGCCGATATCTGCTTGCTTGATACTTGGGGCATCATTCACTCCATCTCCAGTCATGGCAACGATTTCTCCCGACTGTTGAAATAATTTAACTATACGAAGTTTATCAAAAGGCGTAACACGGGAGATGACGGAAAGATTTGGTAGCCTTTCCCGCAGTGTCTCCTCAGATAATGATGCCATCTCTGATGCATCTAGTACCGAGCCTTCGCCTATGTTCATTCCAATTTCTTCTGCCACCGCGACTGCAGTTCCTTGATGATCTCCGGTCATGATGACTGTTTTGATACCGGCACGTGTCACACGATCAATAGTATTTTTGATGCCAGGCCGAATCGGATCCCGAAACGTAATAAGCCCATCAAACGATAGATGTGCGAGAGATAAATCTTTTGAAAATGAAAAGTTTTCCGTGTGGACCACCTCTTTTGTAGCAAGACCGAGTACGCGTTCTCCCGAAGATGCAAGGGAATTTATTTTACTCAAAAGGTCGCTCTTCTCATTTTCGCTCAGCGAGGAGTGCGCAATTAAGATATCGGGCGCGCCAAAAAAAATAATTATGTGTTTACCTGCTTCTCTGACTAAGGACGCAGAAAACTTTTGCACCGCGTTAAATGGCATTGTCTGCAACACGTGCTTTTTGTTTGTAATTAGAGCGTGGGGCATCCCTCGTAGTGCCGCGGATCGGACAAGAGTTGTTTCCATTATTCTTCCGTTCATGCGCCAGAGTGTTGGATCATCTTCAGGATTCTCGATTAGCACATTGGCATTGGTAAGGGCTCGGATAAACAACTTTTCCTCATTCAGCCCGAAAGGAATAATCTTGGAAAGAACCATTTTGGCCATCGTGAGTGTGCCGGTCTTATCCGTAAGAATGACTGTTGTGCTTCCTAAGGCTTCTGCCGCTACAAGTTTGCGTACCACACCCTTACGCTTAGCCATTCTTTCTACCCCAATAGCGAGAATAACCGTCATTGAGATAGGAAGACCCTCAGGAATTGCAGAGACAGCAATGGCTACAGCTGTAAGAAACATTTCAAGTTTAGGCTCTCCAACAAATATGCCGACACCAAATACAACCAGGGTCAGAATGCCAAGCAAAATGCTCAAAGAAACACTGAGTCGAATAATGGCTTTTTGAAGTGGAGTTTTCTCGTTTTCCGATTTGGCTATCAGAGTGGCAATTTTTCCAAACTCGGTACTCGCATCAGTGCGGCAGATAATAGCCGCTGAGACCCCTTGCGTAACCAAGGTACCAGCAAAGATCATCGAGTTCTGATCCGCAAGTGCCGAAGATTCGGAGGATATCTCTGCTGATTTGCCGACAGGTAGTGATTCTCCTGTCAAAACGGCCTCATCAACCTGAAAGTCGTTGACGAATATGATGCGTGCATCGGCAGGAACCCGATCACCTTGAGCGAGACGGATGATATCACCTGGTACGATTTCCTCAGCATCGATCTCTCGTTCCTTACCGTCACGAATGACTCTTGTTCTCTGCTTAAGATATGACTTCAATTCTGCAAGAGCTTTTTCGGCTTTATTCTCTTGATAAAAACCCAGCACCGAATTCACGACAACAGCAATAAAAATAAATATTGCATCTTTGTAATGAGAAATACTAAGTGTGACAATACCAGCAAGAATTAGAACAAATATGAGAGGACTTTTAAGCTGATTGAAAAAGATTGGAAGCCACGTTGCTCTTTTGGAAGTTTCGAGCGCATTTTTACCGAATGTTACTAGACGTTCTTTTGCCTCTTCAGCAGACAAACCATTTTCTATATCTGTTTCAAAAAGACGGGCGGTATCTTCTACTGATAAGTTCCAAAACTTTTTTTCTTCTGGATTGCTAATCATATTATTTTTAATCTTACTCTATTTTTAAATACGAATACATTGAACATCGTCTCGAGCAAGAGTCGGGCAGAAGTATAAAGATCAGAAAAGTTCTTTTGTGGTCACGCATAAATTTCCTGACGGAAATTTTTTTAACGTTTGTGGACCCTACCGGGATCGAACCGGTCACCTCCTCATTGCAAATGAGGCGCTCTACCAAATGAGCTAAGGGCCCAAAATTAATTCAAAACAAACTTAAAACTTAACTATAAACCAATACAATAAACGCCAGTATAGTAGACAAAACCTTAAAAATCAAGAAACGAGTAATCCATAAATTCAATATTAATAAAAGTTTTGTGTATAATCATGACTTATGAACGTAGCTATATTTGGAGACAAATTGAACACTATTGAAGGTCTGTTAACAGATACGGGATTTAAAATTGTTAAAGAAAATCCAAAATTTGTTGTCAGTTTTGGCGGAGATGGAACAGTAATGAAAAGTGAAGGTGCATATCCTGGCATACCTAAAATTGTTTTAAAAAATAGCTTAATTTGTAAAAAATGCTCTATTTTATCTAACGAAGAAGTTTTAGAAAAAGTAATAGATGGTAAATATACGATAGAAAATCTTATTAAACTCGAAGCAAAGGTTGGTGAGAAAATATTAATTGGATTTAATGAAGTGATGGTTCACAACAAAGATCCTCGTTCTGGAATACGATACTCTCTAGCAATCAACGGAAAGCCCGTAGGTAAAGAAATAATTGGTGACGGAGTTGTTATTGCTACACCTTATGGGTCCACTGGATACTATCGAAGCATTACAGACAGCTTTACGGATGTGGGAATTGGTCTAGCGTTCAATAACAGTACTGAGCAAGCAGACCACATGGTGATAAAAGATGATTCAGAAATAGAAATAAATCTATCTAGAGGTCCTGCTGAAGTTTTCGCGGATAATCACCCGGAATGCATAAATATTAATGACGGAGATAAGGTTTTAATTAAAAAATCACTTGAAACTGCAAAAATATTAATCCCGATTATTTAGTGCGAGGGTAAGTACATGATCGATAAAATCTTTAGATTGCCAACCTGATGCAGAAAGCGCCTGAGGAGATAAATTTACAAATGATGGCTGAGAGTTTGATTCCAAAATATAAACTTTTCCATTATTTGTAACTATAAAATCAGATTGTGAGTAGTGGCGGAGCCCTAAGCCTCGGTGGGCAACCTTAGACATTCTTTCTATTTCTTTATTTTCTGCTTTTGAAAATGTTCCCGGACATAGTTCTTCGTTCTCATTTTCCGACTTTAGATTATTTGTTAGAAAAGCTGAGTTTTTGGGATTTTTTATTTCAACTGGTATTAGTGTATATAGCTTTTCTCCGCGTGCTTTATCTATAACTGTACACGTCGCTACTTTTCCTCGTACAAATTCTTCCACTATAATTTTTTTTGATTTCATAAAAGCCTCACTAATGGCGTGTCTCAACTCTTTTATTCCAAACACAACATTAACTCCGACGGATGACTTTGATGAGGACGGTTTTACAATTACTGGATGCATAAAATTTCGATAAATGTGAGATATTTTTTCATTCGTTACATCTTCCACGCCGAGTACTAAGTGCCTTGGTGTAAGTAAGCCTTCTTTAATAAAAACTTCTTTTGAAAGATGTTTATTCATAGCAAGAGATGAAGAAAGAGAAGAAGAACCAGTAAAAGGAATTTGTAAAGACTGTAGAATTTGCTGAACTTTCCCATCTTCTCCATATTTTCCATGCAGAGCATTAAAAACTACATCAATGTCTTTCAGTACTTTATGAGGATCATTGACTACACCTGAGGCATGCCACTCACCATTTTTTGATATAAAAATATCAGTCGGCTCATATTTGTCTGGGAATTCTTTAATTAAAGAAAGTATTTGTTTACCAGTTTCAAGTGAGACATCGTATTCTTCTGAAGGTCCGCCACGCAAAACCGCAACTCGAGTTCTAATTGGAGAAAATATAGACATACAAAAATTATATATTAATTAATCTATATTCTAAAGCCTTTCGAACGAAGCTTTCTGTGATATGTAATAGCAAACCGGTGCGCTTCAGCATTTGCAAGCAATATTGAGCGAGAATATTTTTCTATATCAGACTTTGATCCCAAAAAGTCTTTTGGTTTATGGCGATGGTCTTTAACTACTGATACAACTTCAATATTAAAATTTCTTTCTTTTAAAACTTCTTTGGCTGCATTTATTTGTCCGACTCCCCCGTCGATAACAATAAGGTTTGGTAGAGTCCATTCTAAATGACCCAATCGTCTTATGATAACTTCTTTTAGATTTCCCGTGTCATCAATTTTTATATTTTCCTTATTGTCACTATTTTTTTGTCCTCTAATTCTAAATTTGCGATACTGACTTTTTGCTAACTCTCCATCCTCAACTACCACCATAACTCCTACAGTTTCTTTGCCACTCATGTGAGCAATATCGTAAGCTTCTATGCGAAAGATATCTTTTCTATATGTTCTTTCTGCGTCTCTTTTTATGAGTGCAATGTCTTGAATGTGATCCAGTGCATACAAGGTGTATTTAAGTTTTGATGCAGATTCAAAATCTTCTTTTTTTGCTGCCATATTCATATCTTTTTCAAGCTCCGTTATCAAAGTATTCCTTTTTCCTTCAAAAAGTAGCTCTAAATATTTAATACGTTTTCTGTACTCCTTTTTGGTCATACCGTCTTTACAAACTCCAGGACAAAGTCCTATTTGAGCATTAAAACATAGACGAGCTTTCTCAGGAATTTTTTGCTCATCCTTGGGCACACACCGATCTCTGTATGGAAATATTTTTCTAATGATCCGTAATGCCTCACGTAACTCACCTCCGTGAGGAAATGGTCCGTAAGTGGATTTGATCAAGTATTTTTTTTCTTTCCTTTGTGCAATATCGCGACCTCTTTCTACAAGCACTCTTGGAAAATCTTCATCGGTAAAAATCACATAATTGAAACTTCTATTATCTTTTTCTTTAATATTAAAATCTGGTAAGTGTTTTTTTATCTGACTTGCTTCGAGTATCAAAGCCTCAAGCACAGACTGAGTTTCAAGATAAGTAATGTCTACAGATTGAAAAACCATTTTTTCTATCATTGCACCGCGGGTATGCAATATATCTTTTGCAAAATAACTTTTTACTCTATCCCGCAAGGATGTCGCTTTTCCAATATATAAAATCTCCATCGGCCGTAGACCGGTCACGGGCGAGGCTTTTTTTGGTCCTAAAAAAAAGTAAACTCCTGGAGTGTCTGGAAGATTTTTGTTCTTAAGTTCTTGGTAGTTCATGGGTTTAAATCAGATTGACTATTTATTTTTTGTATTTTAATCTCATATAAGATCGTACACAATGGAGTAAATATGGAAATTGCGAGAGATGATTTTTTCACATCGGAAGAACCACTTCCTGTTGGGGGATGGGAACGAACCACTTCCGGCCTCATTAAGGGAGAAGTTCATCCATTGGAACAAAAAAACTCAAAGCCTCTATCAGGAAAGATGATTCTCTTCAATTCACTGCCAATTGATCGCGGCGAAGGTCCAGAATCAGAAGCAGAAATGGAGTTGGGAGGAATGACATCGCCTCTCATGGAAGACGCAACCGGATGCGCAAACAAAAAAGAGGAGATAGAGTTTTTCAAAAGCTTCCTTTGACCTTGATTCTTACCCTCGCGTTCAGTCTCTTCGGATGATTAGTGATGAACATTCACAGCCCAAAACATCAGGGCTGTTTTATTTTATGGTTTATTTAAATAAATTATATTTTATATTTTTCTTTCTTAAATAACTTTCTTAAATATAGACCTGTGTGTGTATCCGTGTTTGCTATTTCTTCTGGTGTTCCTTTAGCTACAAGCTGTCCACCACCGTCTCCTCCTTCGGGGCCGATATCCAAAACATAATCAGCACTTTTAATTAGGTCAAGATTGTGCTCTATAACGACAACTGTTCCACCCTTGTCTACTAATTTTTGTAATATTTCAATCAATTTTTTTACATCTTCATAGTGAAGTCCTATGGTTGGTTCATCTAGGATATATATTGTTTTTTGAAGATGAGGTCGATAAAGTTCAGAAGAAATTTTTACCCTTTGAGCTTCTCCACCAGACAGGGTTGTGGCTGATTGGCCAAGTTTTAAATATCCAAGACCTACATCGTTCATCGACTTAAGGCGATCATAAATAGCTGGAATATCTTCATAAAAATTAAGTGCCTCCTCGACTGTCATTTCTAAAATATCATAGATACTTTTCTTTTTATATTTTACTTCTAGAGTTTCTTTCATGAATCTTTTGCCTTGGCATACGTCACATGGAACGTAGACTGTTGGTAAAAAATGCATCTCTACTTCAATAACTCCATTTCCTTGGCAGGTTTCGCATCGCCCTCCTTTAACGTTGAAAGAAAATCTGTTAGCTTTCCATCCTCGCGCTCTTGCTTCGCTAGATTCTGCAAAAAGTTCTCTAATAAATGTAAAAGCACCAGTATATGTTGCTGGGTTTGATCTGGGTGTTCGTCCAATAGCAGATTGATCGATCATTATGGCTCTCCCCAGATACTCACTTCCAGAAAAAGATTGAGCATTAAAAGTTTGAGCGCTTCTGTATTTTTTATCGAGTCTAGCTTGAAGGTTTTTGTAAAGAATCTCGTAAATAAAAGATGATTTACCCGAACCCGATACACCAGTAATACAAACAAGTCTGCCCAGTGGAATATCAACATTCATATGCTTGATATTAAATATTTTGCCGGCTCTAATTTGGATTGATCCTTTCTCAGATGTTCTTCTGGATTCAGGCGCCTCTATTCTCGTCTCACCTCGTAGATAAGAGAGGGTTACAGAGTTGCTATCATTTTTCTTGGCGGTCAAAAGATCCTCGAGATAATCAGACACCACAACTTCACCCCCATGCCTACCTGCTCCTGGGCCAATGTCTATTAAATAATCTGAAGAGTAAATAGTATCTTCATCGTGCTCAACTATTAGAATAGTGTTTCCAAGATCTCTAAGGTTTAAAAGTGTTTGAATAAGTTTATCGTTATCTCGGGCGTGTAGACCTATTGTAGGCTCGTCTAACACATAAAGCGCGCCCACAAGCCCAGATCCGAGCTGTGAGGCCAGTCTGATGCGTTGAGCTTCACCTCCAGACAAAGTATGCGCCCGTCTGTTAAGTGAGAGATAATCTATTCCCACATTTAGCATAAATTCCAATCTCGATTCAATTTCTTTCGTTACGACCTTGGAAATATTTTTTTCTCGTATTGTAAGTTTTAATTTCTTGAAAAAATGATCGCTGTCTTTTATCGACATAGCAGTTGTTTCAACAATATTTTTACCTCCTACTAGCACATGTAGCGCTTCTTCGCGAAGTCGTGTTCCTTTACATCGCGGGCAAGGTGTTGAGCCAAAAAGATATTTTGTTCCTAAGCCATTACACTCAGTACAAGCTCCATACGGCGAGTTAAATGAAAATAACCTTGGTTCAATCTCTGGAAACGAAAAACCATCTTTTGGACATGCCCATTTTGCTGACATTAAAAATTCTTCAACCGGAGCTGCTTCTTTTTTTCCTTCAAGTGACATGTCTCTAAATCGTATGACAAGAAGCCCTTCTGATTCTAAAATGGCCTTTTCTATACCTTCCGATAAACGCTCATCCGAAGCTTTTGAATCATCTTTAAATTCATTGATACTTATCGAGTCCACCAAAACAGAAATATTGTGTTGTTTGGTTTTAGTAAGAACTATTTGCTCCCGAAGTTTTTTTCGAGCTCCATCAACCAAAACTTCGCTATATCCCTTACCTAAGAGGTCATATAAAAGTTGGTAGTACTCTCCTTTTCGGCCACGGACAATTGGTGAAAATATTTCTGCATACACAGGAAGTATTATTTTTTTAGCAGATTTATCAGACTCCATTTTGTGAGATTTAATTTTTTCTTCGATTTTTTCTAAAACAAAAGTCTTAATTTCTTCGTTTGAAAGTTTTTTAATTTCTGTTCCGCAAACGAGACAGTGCGGTCGACCAATACGAGCATATAAAATACGCAAATAGTCATAAATTTCTGTAATTGTTGCGACAGTAGATCGTGGGTTATTGGACCTTGATTTTTGATCAATGGAAATTGCAGGTGAGAGTCCGACAATCTCATCCACGTCTGGTTTTTGCATTTGATGCAAAAATTGCCTCGCGTAAGAGGATAACGACTCGACATATCTTCTCTGCCCTTCGGCAAATATCGTGTCGAATGCAAGTGATGATTTACCTGAGCCTGATAACCCGGTAAAAACAATCATTTTGTTGCGAGGCATCTCAACAGTTATATCTTTGAGATTATGTGTTCTCGCGCCTCTTACTATTATCTTGCCGGCATCAAATTGATTGCTTGTGTTTTGATTTTTTGAAGTTTTAGACATATTAGTTTAAACCCCGGGCAAGGCCTTGGGGGTAGTGATCTTTTTTATTATAACTTATTTAAATGCTTGACGCTATGAATATAAATATGTATCGTACGCAGAGAGTACAACCCAGGAGAATAATTGATCAATACAGAACATTGGAGAGAAGAATCCCCAATTGAAGAAAATGATATTACTAAAATCAGTAGGCATACTCATTTTAGCCCCGAAAGAGTTTATGAGGCATTGCAGGCCGACAGAAGTAAGCCTTTTACAGGAACTGTCGCTGAGAAAGATATCAGACGCACTAGAGTGAAGGAGCTCGATGATGCACGGACTTTACCTAAGGTTCTTGCTCATTTGGCTGGATATAGAAACTCCCTTCGTTCCGATTTGGGTCCCCTACATCTGGCAAAGAATCCAGATCCACAGATTGAAAATTACTATATCTGGAAAGTTGCTTGCTGGTGCAGGAAAAAAAGTGAACTCGCCCTATAGGGCGAGTTTTTTGTTGACAGAATTTCTATTAACCGTATGTTTAATAAAAGACTTCTTTATAGGAATTTAGAATTGGAAAGAGACGGAAGAGATGTTTGTTCTTACTGCAGGAAAAGAGTTCACTACTCACGTGCGACTGCAATCCTCCATGCGGATGCACGAAACCGCAAACGAAAGGAAGGTGATCCCATTTTTGTCGAGTACCCATGCGATTTAAACCGAAAAACATGGCATGTGGGTGGAGAACGCCGGAAAACTATTCGAGTTCCTAAAATCCTCACCAAGTGCAAGTCCAAGGGATACATCAATACAAAAAGCTGCCGCCATTAACGGGCAGTTTTTTTTCTGCCTTTTTTTACAGGGCCAGCGAGTCTTGTCTCAAATACTTTTATTTCATCTCGGATTATTGCTGCGGTTTCAAAGTCTAAATTCCTTACAGCTTCTTCCATTTGTTCTCTTTTTTCTTTAATTAATTTTTTTGGATCCTTAGCAAATATTTTTTCATCGGTTTCAAGTAAAATACCAACTGCTTTATGATGTCCGCGCTCTAGAGTATCGGTAATATCTTTTATTTTTTTGATAATTGTTTTTGGAGTAATGCCGTGCTTTTTGTTATATGCGAGCTGAATTGTCCTTCGACGCTTTGTTTCATTCATCGCTCTCTCCATTGAACTGGTAATTTTATCCGCATAGAGAATTACTTTTCCCTCGACATTTCGAGCGGCTCTACCAATAATTTGGATTAGTGAAGTATCTGATCTCAAAAACCCTTCTTTATCAGCATCAAGAATCCCAATAAAAGTTACTTCCGGAAGGTCTAATCCTTCTCGCAAAAGATTTACTCCGACAAGGCAATCGAATTCTCCTTTTCGAAAGTTCGTTAATATTTCTATTCGCTCGATAGTCTTTATCTCACTATGTAAATACTGAGCTTTGATTTGTCTTTCCTTTAGAAATTCTGCCAAATCTTCTGCCATCTTTTTTGTTAAGGTTGTGGCTATAACTCGTCCACCTTTTGCGATATTTTTTTCAGTCTCTGTTATAAAATCCATTATCTGTCCAGGATAAGAAGCTTTACTTTGTATTGGACGCACGGTAACTTCTGGGTCAATAAGCCCCGTGGGACGAATCACCTGCTCAACCACAGCCTGGTTATTTGCAGCTTCAAACTTACCTGGAGTCGCTGAAGTAAATATCATTTGTCCAACTTTCTTCTCAAATTCTTCAAACTTAAGTGGTCTGTTGTCGCGAGCAGATGGCAATCTAAAACCGTGTTCTATCAATGTATCTTTTCGAGATTTATCTCCTGCATACATCCCACCAATTTGTGAAAGTGTAACGTGAGACTCATCGACAATAGTCAAAAAATCAGGACTGCCATCTTTGTTTTTTGGGAAATATGACAGCAATGTATCTGGAGCTTCCCCAGGCTTTTTACCAGAGAAGTGTCTAGAGTAGTTTTCGATTCCATTGCAATATCCAACTTCTCGGATAAGCGCCAAGTCATATGAAGTTCTGCGTTTTATTCTATCGGCTTCTAGTATTTTTCCTTCTTTTTTAAAAACTTCTAACTGATCTTCAAGCTCGCTTTTAATACTGTTAAAAGCTCTTTTTATTTGATCATCTGCAGTAATGAAGTGCTTTGCAGGAAATAGAAAGAATGCTAAAGGTTCTGTGATTATCACTCGAGAAATTGGATCAATGCGCTTTATAACATTTACTATACCTTCTTCAATCTCGATGCGATAGATTATCCTCTCTGAGGTCGGCATGATCTCTATAGCATTGCCGAGAGCTCTAAAGGTTCCCGGATTAACATCGGCATTAGTTCTTGAGAAATGTATTCGAATGAGCTCGCGTATAAAATCAGCACGAGATATCTTCATCCCTTTTTCCACCTTAAGATTTACTTTTTGATATTCCTCTGGACTTCCCAAACCATAAATACACGATACTGATGCGACCACTATCACATCGCGTCTAGTCAAAAGTGACTGCGTAGATGCATGGCGTAATCTATCTATCTCTTCGTTAATCTGCGCTTCTTTCTCAATATAAGTATCTGTCACAGGCATATACGCTTCAGGTTGATAGAAGTCATAGTAAGAAACAAAATAGTGCACAGCATTATCTGGGAAAAATTCTCTGTATTCCTGAGCAAGTTGGGCAGCCAAAGTTTTGTTGTGGGCTATCACAAGGGTAGGTTTTCCAATCTTTTCGATAACATTTGCTGCTGTAAAGGTTTTACCCGAACCAGTTACACCTAAAAGGGTTTGCATTTTTAGACCCTTTTCAATACCTTCTACTAGTTTTTTGATCGCCACAGGTTGATCACCTGCTGGCTTAAATTCATTTTTTATTTTAAAGACTGACATATTTGTCTATTATACTTTTTTTGATTTTATATAACAAAAAAGCTCCGAGAGGAACTTTTTTGTTCTCATCAGAGCTACTGGATTGTGTTTTCTTCTTCAAGATCCTGATCATAGTCATGAACTGCAAGGATGACACGATCTGCAGCGCCACGAATTTCGTAAGCAAGCCCTGTAAGGGCGCCGAAGATGCCAAAGAGAGGGACTGTTAGTTCACCAGGGGATCCCCCTGAGATCGCAGACAGCAACACCGTCAATAAACCAGTGATTGTCCCAAGTGAGCTTCCTATTATTACCTTCATATCAAACCTCCTAATGTTCAATGTTTATTATATTATATCACAATATTATGTCTTATGTCAAGTTCTATTTCTAGGCTAGGAATCTTGCTAAAAATGCTGTTTTAAATTCCAGAAAATTATCATCCAAAATACTTTGCCTAATTTTCTTTACCAAATTAATTATAAAGTAGAGGTTGTGAATAGAGCCTAATGTTGAAGCTAGCATTTCTTTTGATCTATAAAGATGCGCTAAATATGCACGAGTATAGTCTCTACACGTTGTGCATCCACACTCAGGATCGAGTGGTTTTTGATCTTCGCGAAACTCTGTGTTTAAAATATTTATTTTTCCGTTCGCTGTATAAAGTGTTCCGCCCCTAGCACGTCGTGTTGGGGCAACGCAATCAAAAAGATCTACACCGTTTTCTACACCCATAAATAAATCTTCAGGCTCCCCTATTCCGAGTAAATGTCTAGGTTTATCTTTTGGTAAAATTTCATTAACCCATTTGACCGCAGTTTCCATATCCTCTTTTGCAAATGATCCTCCGATACAATATCCATCAAAGTTAAGGCTACTAATGTATTCTGCAGATTTTTTACGAAGAATTTCTTCTCTTCCACCTTGAACAACTCCGAATAATGCTTGAAACTCCGCATTGGGTTTTGATTTGTGATATTCCAAAGATTTTTTAGCCCACCTATGAGTTCTGTCGAGCGCCTCTTCTTGATATGCAAATGTTTCATTGGGCGATGTGCATTCATCAAAAGCGATAATAATATCTGCTCCAAGGTTATGCTGAATCTCTATAGATTTTTCTGGAGTAATATAATGCAAGCTTCCATCAATGTGTGAGCGAAAAGAAACTCCTTCGGAACCAATAGTTGCAAGCCGTGGTATCTCGCCTTCTGTGGATCTTTCAGGGATGAGCTGGGATGGGTCTGTGATTGATATAACTTTATTTAAAGCTTTGCCGTATGCAGCACCTAGTGAAAATACTTGAAAACCTCCAGAGTCAGTCATGGTTGGACCGTGCCAATTCATAAATTTTTGCAAACCACCGAACTTTTTTATTTTTTCATCACCAGGTTGTAGATAAAGATGATAAGTGTTAGCAAGTAATACTTCTGCACCAGTAGAAAGTATTTGCTCAGTTGTCAAAGCCTTGACGGTCCCCTTTGTCCCTACAGTTATGAAAGCTGGTGTGTGAATAGCTCCATGAGGAGTTTCTAGGGTTCCGACTCGACCAAGGCTTCCCTCTAAAACTTTCGTTATATTAAAATTGATTGCCGACATTTGAGCTAGTATAACAGAGGTTGACATATTGTTGAAAAATTATATTGTGTCAGAAGAACTTCCTTTGGAGCAAAAATGAATTGGGAAATGCAATATAATTTCACCTACTGGCTTGGATGGATCTTCCTCCTCTCAGCAGGTACATACATTGGGATCCTATACACGAACAGAAAAAACAAGCCGAACAAAGACCAGCTTCAGAAATTTCAGTCTGTTAAAAGTGGTCACTGGGAGGAAGTTAAAAATATCTTCACCAATGAACCTGAAAACTCTCTTCGGTATTTTGCCAGTTTGCATGGTATTAATATTGCAAAAGAAGCAACGGAGGCTAAATACCTTTATGGGATCCTAGTTAACGAAGATACGCCACTTGAGAGAGTTCTTGATCCAGAAAAAGAAAACGAGTTGACAAGAGATGAAATGCTACTGAAGGCGGTAATTCATAAATGGGATGACCTATCTAGAGCGGATATTTTAAAGGCAGAGAGTTTGGAAGATTCTCTGATCTCATTAACGAACTGCAGGAGACCTTGTTCTTTGTTTTCTGATACGGTTGAAGGCTTAGTAAATCGAGCTGACAAATTCGAGCTGTTAATTCAATATGTTCAATTCTTGCAAGATCTAGAAACATTCGAAGGTGAAACATCTCTCTACTTCCATGATTACAAAATTGCTGCAAACAAAGCAATTCTTGCAGCGGAAACGGTTGATGACGTTAAGAAGTTGTTTGAATTGAACGTAGAAGAACATGGTGAAGAACTACGTCATCTCTTGTACAAACGTTGGGCAGAACTTGAAACGAGTAGAAAAGAACTTTCTTTAATCATGTCACTGACTGAAGAAGATAGTGAGGAGTGGTACATTGCCTATGATAAACTTGCTTCATTAACTACCAAACGCAAGTTGTAAGCATTGTTGAAGTTTTGCAGTCAGACCGAAAGGTCTGATTTTTTATTTTGACCAAATCTATAATTCATGAATAATGACTATAGATGCCCTTTTTAATGGAGGATAAATGGCAAGAATTCTAAGCTTGGCTGTGTTCGTGTTCATCAATCCTTCATTTATGGAGTTTGATGGGTCGGTTTTGTTTTTTGTAGTACCTTTTTTTATTTTGGTGTTTATAGGATTATTTTTTCTGATTAAGAATCGGTACAGACATTTTAAAACAGAGAAAATGCTCCTAATCAACAAAAATGAGGAGTGTCAGCTTTTATCTCAAGAGCTTGAAGAGGCCATTTTGGCAAGAGATAAATATAAAAAATCTTTTGATAAAGTGACGTCTCTAAAAATTTCCTCTGCGAATTCAATTTCTGACATCCAAAAAATCAGAGGGGTTTTCAGAACAGAGGACACCGAGGAGATTATAGACAGCTTTCTTATCAAAGAAGTTGAGAGTAAGGAACAAGAAATAATCGAGAGTATTTTAAGGTTGGATAACCCTAAACTCTCAGGAGATGAAGGCCCTCATTAAGAGGGTCTTTTTTACTGCAATTAAATACCACCTTATCCGTCTATAGTCTATTGAAAGGATCTTTACATTGGGGTGTTAATGAAAAAGGATATTTCACCTAAGGAAGACAGGAGAGAAATCCTGCCTGAAATCAATGATGTCGGAACATATAGTCAAGGCATTAAGAGGGTTGAAAATAGGGCTACGAGTGATTTACTTGGCCACGATACTTTTTGGAAAGATGCAGAAAAAGGTAAGTGGCTTACCGAATACAGTTTGTATGAACATAGCCTGAAATTAGCAAATATAATGTTTGCTGTTAGTGAAGCTAGAGGTAGGGACGAAAGATCAATCATGGTGGGGTCAGTCGCTGCCCTGCTACACGACATGGGCAAACTCGATGAAACGTGCAACGTCTATAGATTAAATAGAGTTTTAACTCCTGAGGAGAGGGTCCTCATTAATCGCCATGCAGAGTTTTCCGCTCATTACGTTTTAAAAAGAATGTCTGATGTGAGACCAAGTGATAGAGCTTTTTTGATGGATGTTTATCCTATCGTTCGTTATCATCATCAGCCCTGGTTAATATCTGATCCCTATCTGCGTGAAATTGGTTCAGATTTAAATTTGGTCGACGTTTTTGGATCATTGATAGAAAACAGACATCGACCAGGACTTTCTCAATTTAGAGCGGTGGATGCAGTTGAAGAAATTATCCACAAACAAGAAAATAATTGGCGAAAAATGGGAAATTGGCCTGAGGTGCAAGCATCTCACCAAGCCATCGCCAGATTGTATGGGACTCCTAAAAACATTGTTCTTCCTTAGCCAGATTTATCTGGCTATTTTTATTATCTTTTGGATATTATAGATTTTTTATATCTATCTAAATGCTCAAGCGCTTCTCCAGTTCCCATGGCCACGCAAAACAAGGCATCATTTGCAAGCACCGCCTTAACACCAGTTCTTCTAAAAACTAGTTCGGGAAGATTACGCAATAGAGATGAGCCGCCAGTCATAATTATTCCTTTATCTATAATATCCGAGGAAAGCTCTGGTGGAGTTTCTTGCAAAACTTCTTTAATGGCTTTGATCATTTCTTTTAATTCTTTTGATATCGCCTTCACTATTTCATTTGTCCTCACATCCACCGTGCGCGGAAGTCCGAGCATTATATCTCTACCCTTAATAGTCATTGTTAATTCCTCTTCCAGTGGAAGGGCTGACCCGATTTCTATTTTTATATCTTCAGCAGTCTTTTCTCCAATGGCTAAATTATAGTTTTTCTTAATGTAATCAACTATTGCTATATCGATTTTGTTGCCTGCCACCTTAACAGAGGTTGAAGATACAATCCCTCCTAATGATATTACTGCTACGTCTGTGGTTCCCCCGCCTATATCAACAATCATGTGCCCAACAGCCTCTTGGATAGCAATCCCCGCCCCAATAGCAGCAAGGATTGGCTCCTTAACAACATATGCATTTTTTGCACCTGCTTTCATAGCCGCCTCTACTACCGCTCTTCTTTCTGTAGAGGTAACTCCCGCAGGCACAGAAATAAGTACGTCTGGTTTAAAAACATTCCACTTACCTAATGCTTTATTAATATAATATCTAAGCATTGCTTCAGTTACTCGATAGTCAGCTATTACACCATCCTTCATTGGTCGATAAGCCACAATATTACCAGAGGTTCTACCTATCATTGTTTTTGCTTCCGCCCCGATTGCGAGAATTTTATTATCATCTTCAGATACAGCCACAACAGATGGTTCGTTTAAAACTATGCCGTGACCAGGAACGAAAACTAATATATTAGTAGTGCCAAGATCAATACCGATTTTTCTTATACCTAGGGCCATTAGGGCATAATACTTTTAAATTAGTGCTTTTTCAAATAATTTAATACTTTTGTATATAATGTGGTTATGAAAGTAAAAAATACCGAACTCAGCGTTGTCGAGGTGATTCCAATAGTTCGTGGTTTAACTCGATCTACCCTTACATATTTTACTAAAGAAGCTTTTGAAATTGGAAATTTGGTTAATATTCCGCTCAGAAAAGGCAGTGCTTCAGGAATAATTGTTTCAATCAAAAGTGCCCAGAACTCCAGATCCGAGTTAAGGAAAGCGGATTTTCAACTCAAAAAAATTTCAAAAACTTCCAAAGGAATCTCTATCTCACCTCATTTTATAAAAGCTGCTGAATTAACGGCGATCTATTATGCAACATCAATCGGAAGTGTTCTCGGCTCCCTACTGCCGAAACTGATTCTAGAGGAACCCGAAATAGTCGCTTCAACAGGGAAAATATCAAAAGGTCAGGTGGATATTATTGAACCTCAGCTAATTCAAATGGAAGATGTTGATCGTTATAGAGAATATAAAAGTCTTATAAGGGAATCATTTGCTAAAAAAAATTCAGTATTATTTTGCGTACCAACTCACGAAGACGGACTCCGAATTTATGATTTTTTATCTAAAGGGATCGAAAAATATGTTTTTACTACGGCCAATAAATCACCAAAAGAAATTAAGAAAACCCTATACGGTGCTCGCATTGAACCCCATCCAATTTTATTTATATGTACCTACTCCTACCTATCATTTTATAGACCAGATTTTAAAACTATAATTTTTGAACGGGAAAATTCTAGGTCTTATCGAACTTTATCTAGACCATTTATTCATATCAAAGTTTTTCTAGAGTACTTCGCAAAAATTTCTTCCCAAAAATTAATCATGGGTGATTCTGTTTTGTCACTCGAAAGCTTGTGGCGAGAAAAGCAGGGTGACTATACTGATCTTTCTCCCCTTAGATGGAGAACGACCTGGGATTCTGAATCACTATTAATTGATATGAAAAAGGTTTCAAATATTAATTCCGAAAATGGAGGAAAGAATTTTGAAATTTTTTCACCAGAGCTTAAACATCTGATAAAAAACGCCATAGAGGAAAAAAATAAAATATTTTTGTTTGGGGTTCGTAAAGGACTTTCCCCATCCACTGTTTGCGGAGATTGCGGATCTGTACTCTCATGTCTAAACTGCAGTTCTCCTGTAGTACTTCACACTCAAGTCTTAAGCAAGGAGAATATATATATATGTCACTCTTGCGGATCACACAGAAGCGCTTTAACGAGATGTGGTAATTGCGATAGTTGGAAATTAGTACCGCTAGGTATTGGTATAGATAGAATCAAAGAGGAAGTAAGTTTGCTTTACCCTGGAGTAGAAGTTTTTTTACTGGATAAGGACAATGCCTCAACCCCTGCTAAAGCAAGGAAAATTGTACAAGAGTTTGCAAGTGTCCGAGGCGGAATTTTAATAGGCACAGAAATGGCCTTTTTATATCTAGAAAAGGTTCCATATTCGGCAATCATCTCTCTTGACTCATTATTTTCAATACCAGATTTCGGCATTAATGAACGAATATTTTATTTGACTAGTAAGCTGAGGGAGCTAACAACCCGCGCAACAATCATTCAAACACGCAATATAGGTAAGGACATTCTAACTCTTGCAAATGAAGGAAATATTTTAGATTTTTACAGACAAGAAATAGTAGATAGGGAATCTCTTTTATATCCCCCATTTACTATATTTATTAAAGTTAATACTACTGGTAAAGAGGAGGATATTGAAATCAAATCTCGTGAATTACGCAGACTTTTCATAGAGTACAATCCTGATTTTATTAAGTTTAAGTCAGTAGCTCCCGGGCTTTTTAAATTATCAATGATCATTCGTATAAAAAGAATTCACTGGCCAGATCATTTGCTCCGAGATAAGCTTCTTTTGCTAACTCCGGATTTTTTGATTAAAGTAGACCCTGAAAGTATATTATGACCACCAAAATCTTAGACAAAGATAACCCTATTTTAAGAGCACATTCAAAGGATGTGGCTATTAAAGATATTAAATCTAAAGCTATTCAAAGCGTTATAAAAAACATGAAAGACGCTTTAAACGAACAAGATGACGGCGTTGCTATTGCTGCACCTCAAATTGGCGAGAACTTAAATATTTTTATAGTTAGCAAAAAAGCTTTTGAACTGATAAAAGGTAATAAAAAAAATATCATTTTAGAAGATATGGTTTTTATAAATCCACAAATTATAAAATTTTCAAAAAAAAGAAAGGCTATGGAAGAGGGATGTTTGTCCGTTCGATGGCTTTATGGAAAAGTCGAGAGAAGTGAAAAAGTACATATCAGGGCATATGACGAGTCTGGGGATATTATCGAAAGGGGTAGCACAGGCTTACTAGCTCAGATTTTTCAACATGAAATAGATCATTTGAATGGTATTCTTTTTATAGATAAGGCAAAAGATTTAGAAGAAATCCCTCCCGTAAATACAAAAAGTAACTAACATGAAATTTATTTTTTTTGGAACATCGCTTTTTTCTGTTTATGTGTTAAATGAATTAAAAAGTACGGGTTTTGTTCCATTTTATATTGTAACTTTCCCTGATAGACCGAAAGGAAGAAAAATGATTCAAACTCCAAATGTTGTTAAAATTTGGGCTCAAGTGAATAATATCCCGATTTTAGAAACCCTTTCTTTAAAAACAGATGTTATTTTTCATAAACTTAAAGAACTCGAAGCTGATTTATTTATTGTTGCATCATTTGGAAGAATACTACCCGAGAATGTTATTTATTTACCAAAATATAAAACTCTTAATGTCCACCCCTCTCTTTTACCTCGACTTCGCGGACCATCACCTATTCAAGAAGCAATTCTTTCTGAAGATAAAACAGGAGTAAGTATAATGCGGTTAGACACGGGTGTAGATACGGGACCAATTCTTGCCCAAGTTGAGGTTTCTATTAATAATTGGCCTATTTATTATAAGGAGGCCGAAGAAATATTAGGAAAAGCTGGGGGTAATCTTTTGGCTGAAATTATTCCTCTTTGGATTAATGAGAAGTTAAAAGAGGTTGCTCAAAACGAGTCTCTTTCTACTCACACACGTTTAATCAAAAGAACTGATGGGAATATTGAGTTTGATTCTCCCGAGGATGCTCTAAGGAAAATCAAAGCTTTTGAAGTTTGGCCGAGAACATTTAAGTTTTTTAAAACAAAGGAGGGTAGAAACGAGTTATTAATAATAAAAACTGCAAAAATAGAAAATAATGAATTAGTACCATTAATCGTCATACCCGCGGGGAGAAAAGAAATGAAATTTGATGATTATTTACGTGGTCGATAATTATTCTTTCTTTTTGAAGTAGTTGAAACGCTGAGGCAAATTTTTCAATATATCCTTGATAGCGCTTTGCTGACGACGGGCTATTTTCATATTCTTACCTTTTTCATGCTTTAATTCGTGAATTATTTCATCTTTTACAAGGTCTATAGCAGCATATAAATCATCTTTTTCAGACACAGCGTATTTATCAAACCCCCCACCAATAATTTTTATTTCTGCTTTAAAAATATCGCCTGCCTTATGATGATTTGTGGTCTTGGCTACTTCGGCCAATACATTAACATCAGCGTCTTTATCAATAAATTTTTCAATTGCGAAAATTTTTTTTTCTAGATATTCTCGTATAGATGGAGTTAATTCTATGCCTGTAGCTTTTATATTTATATTCATATGTTTTTAAATTAACTCCTAATATATTTATTATACCAAAACACCGCATGAGCGGTGATTTTTGTTTTAATTAGCTATTGTCCATTTCTTTTGCTTTTGCTTCTTTCGCATCAGCATTTGCATCACTTGCCTCCGCACTTTTTCTCGCTGCGTCTGCACTTTCATGAGCAGCTTCTCTTTCAGCCTCTTTCGCATCTGCTGCTTCTCTTTCAGCTTCTGCTGCTTTGTCTTCTGAATCTGTCATATGTATTTTGGTTATATAATAATTTTACAAGGCATTTCTACCTTCTGTTGTATATAAACGTATTTCTCAGTGTTTTCTGTCTCAAGATTTATATTAAGTTTAGCCGTAAATTATGCTCTAAATTAGGATACTTTATTAAAAAATGTTATCCCCATGTAATAATTTAGTGTTTTTTTTAGAAAATTTTAAGGGTATGATTAAAGTTATTAAGAGTAATGGTTTAAATTAATATATGAGAAAACTTCACGAGGATTTAATGGATAAATCGGGGTGGTATAGGGCATGGCATGATAATAAAGCACATGCACTAGCACACTGGGTTTTCTTTCTCCTAGTTGCCCTACTAATTGCAGGAGGAATAACTGATGGAATTCAAAAAAGGTATGGCAATGAGGACCTAACTCAATCGGCATCAGTATTTAATGCCGGTACAATACCTGGTGCAAAAAAACAGGATATTAGAGGCCAGTACATGGTTGTTTATAAGGATGATGTGACTGAAAAAGAAGCTGACACACTTACTAAGCAATTGCTAGCAAATTCTGGTTCTAAAGTTAAATTTAGCTATAAAAAAGCTATAAAAGGCTTTGCAGCGGTAATTCCGGATCCTGCCATCGACGCAATCAGGCGAAATCCTAGAGTAAAATATGTTGAAGTAGATGGGGTTGTAAAAATTGTTACAACTCAAAATAGCGCTACTTGGGGATTGGATAGAATAGACCAAACAAATTTGCCGTTGAATGGTGCTTATAATTACGACTCAACTGGTAGTAATGTTCATGTATACGTGGTGGATACGGGTATAAGAACAACTCATCAAGAATTTGGCGGACGAGCACAGGGAGATTTTTCTGCTATTGCTGATTCATACGGACCAACAGGTTGTCACTGGCACGGAACACATGTAGCTGGAACAGTGGGGGGTGCAACAGTTGGAGTTGCTAAAGATGCAAAGTTGCACTCTGTTAGAGTGCTTGATTGTAACGGTAGCGGTTCAAATAGTGGAGTTGTCGCGGGTATAGATTGGATTACTCAAAACAAAATAACGCCTGCAGTTATAAACATGAGTTTAGGTGGAGGCTTTAGTCAGGCTATGAATGACGCGGTAAAAAATGCAGTAAATGCTGGTATTACAGTAGTGGTTGCTGCTGGAAATAATACCCTTGATGCTTGTACATTTTCTCCCGCAAGTGAGTTATCAGCAATAACAACAGGGTCTACCGTTTCAACAGATGCTCAGTCAGCTTTTTCTAACTTTGGAACGTGTGTTGATATCAATGCCCCTGGATCAAGCATATATTCGACAATGAATAGCAGTGATACTGCAATGGGCACAGCGAGTGGTACCTCTATGGCATCACCTCACGTTGCTGGAGTAGCTGCTCTGTATTTAGCTTCAAACCCTAGCGCAACACCAGCTCAAGTTGCTCAAGCCCTAGATTCTAAATCAACTCAAAACGTCATTACTTCTATCGGACTAAATTCTCCAAATAAACTACTTTATTCTCTTGTAACAGGAGCAGGTACAACACCCCCACCAACCGGGACAGCACCGGTTACACCAACTGGATTTTGGGCAGGAGCTAGCACTTGCGGAACAAATCAAATAAATCTCTCGTGGAATGCATCTAGTGGTGCAACCAATTACAAAATCTTTAGAAACGGAACACAGATATACAGTAACTCGGGACTTTCGTTTTCTGACATTGGACTTTCAGCAGGAGAAAGCTATACCTACACAATCAGTGCCTCAAATTCAAGTGGTACTTCTGCTACTGGAAGCACAAATCCAGCTTCTACTCTTGCGCCAGTTGCTTGTTCAACAGCATTCAACTACAGCTTATCTGCTCCAACTAGTGCAAGTGTTGCGCAGGGTTCATCAGTATCTATCCCAGTAAACTTGGGTCTTGTTGGTGGAAATACTGAACCAGTTAATTTGCAAATGCACAATGTACCTCCAGGAAGCACTTCTACATTTTCTAACCAAAGCTGTAGTCCAACATGTACGGTTACTGCCACTCTAAGCGTTCCTTCAACAACAGCAACCGGTTCATATACGCCACAAGTTCAAGGAACTAGCGCATCTGGTCTTGTAAAAACACAGAACATTTCTCTTACAGTAACAGCGTTAGGAACAACTCCCCCTCCCCCTCCTCCAGTAGAAGCCGTGTTGAATATCACAAGTTATTCTGTGACAAACATCACAACTACAAGTGCCGTCATAACATGGTCAACTGATATTCCTTCCACTGGTTCTGTAAGTTTCTCTCAGGGCGGTGTTAACAAAGGAACTATCCCTTCATCTATTTCAAAGACAAATCATTCAGTAACTCTTACTGGTCTTACAAGAAAAACAAATTATTCGTATGTTATAAATGCTGTTAGCTCTAATCTAACTGATAGTGTTAGCGGAACATTCAGAACAAAAACTCGTTAAGTTAAATTGATTAAAAAAACAGCACCGGTTGGTGCTGTTTTTTTAATCAAAAATAGAAACTAAATATTGATCTATATCTCTTTGATCTAAATCATAGAAATTCAAACTATCATCATGTAGCTTTTTTGATAATTCGGTTCCAACAAATCTCCAATGCCATGGTTCAAATTGATAAAACGCATTAGTTTTAGGATAAGAAAGTATAAAACCGTATTTGTAGGCATTTTCAATCAGCCACTTATAGGCTTCTGTGCTAGCAAAACCATTGAAGTTAAGTCCCAAGGTTGGTGTCGTAAAATCGACAGTAGTTCCTAACTGATGCTCAGAATATCCCTGGTCGGCAGAAAACTGGTTAGCCGAACCAGCTCCATAAATAACTTTGTAGCCGCTTTTTAAGGCTGCCTGAGTTTTGAAAGATCGATAAGCTGAGATTATTCTTAAATCTATTTTATCGTCTTCGGCTTCGTTTAATAAATCCTCAAGTTCAGGCCAAACACTTGAGTGTACCTCCAGCAGCTTATCATTTTGAAATGTGTATTTTTCGTCGATTAGAGTGAGGCTAGACGGTGTATAGTGTTCATTAAGAAAGTATATTTTTGAATATTTTTGTAAAAGCTCTGGATCAGTTTTACTAAGTTTTTCAAGAGTTCCTACAGTACCCGATAATTTACTTATTTCATTTTCAAAGTTATCATTTCTTGTTTTTTCATCATTTAAATTACCGAGTAACTCAAGATTATAATTTTTGGTTTCAAATAAATCATTGCTTAATAAAGCTACTGAAGATTCAAGGTCAATAATCTTATTTTGTTGATTATAATTAATTTTTGTAAGTTTTTTATATGTATAGACACCGTATCCACTTATAATCACAATCACCATAGCTCCCAAAACCATCAATGCCGCCCTGGTATAGTTTTTTTTAATATCTTCCATAAATCTGGATTATTATCTAAATTCTTTTACTAAGATTTAGCCGAGAGTGTTTTATTTGGATTTTTAAAATATAAATAAACGGAAAGCAGTGTTCCTCCAACAAATCCAGCGGCAATATCTCCAAGTGAATCTCCAAGTTCCGGGATATAGATTAGCTTATCAGGTATAACGTGTAGCCCGGTAAATTCCCATATCTCCCACAAATAACTACCAAAAACAGCAAATAGAGCTATTAATATATAGTCCGATATTGTTTTAGGTTTTCCAACTAGTCCAATCCAAATGAGACCGATAGCAACACCAGCTGTAATGTGAAGAATTATGTCCGTATACCAAATACTGCCATAATATCCCTCTTTTCTTGAAATTAGATGTCCCAATCCAATAAGTAATAAAAGTAAAAACGATAACTTTAAATATTTATTCATTCCTACAAGTATATAATATTGATCTTAACTAAGAAAATTTTTTATAAGATAATTTTTTGTATCACTGACACCACTTACAGTGACGGCCTCGATCCCAGTCTCAAGTACCGTCGCATCGTTTCCGCCAGGAAAAAGGGCATCGCCAAAATAAATCATTTTATTGATTGGTACAAGAAGAATTTGCGATAACTGATTTATACCAAAGGCTTTGTTAATGCCTTTTTGAGTTATATCTATTGTGGTTCTGCCTCCAATTTTTATATCATAATCCGGCAAATCTTCTCTAAGTGAGGCCACAATAATTTTCCTTTTCCTTTGATCAGGATCCCACCCTTTTTTATCATTTAGAGAAACGCTTTGACCTAACCCGGAATAAGAAATTTGTGTTCCTCTATCTTCAATAAGGCCCCCTGGCGCATCTTCAATCCAAAAGTTGTTCGTCTTTATTGACTCACTTAAAAGAGTTGTAATTTTATATTTTTCATCTTGAGATAATGTATGCATATAGAATTCTACCCAAGCGCCGTTTACGAATCTATATAGTGCGGCGCCAGATGTGGGTAAAAGATATATTTTTTCATAATCATTGGGCTGTAATTTTAGATTTGATAAAAATTGAGACTTAAACTGCTCAAAGGAACCACCGGATGTGACTGCAATAAAAAAACCCTTAGCAATTAATTTTTTAATAATTTCCGACATCTCTTGGTCTAGAGGTTGCTTGCTTTCAGCAAGAGTATCGTCCAAATCAAATATTAATACTTTTTTTGTATGTAGATCAATCACGAAAGAGTTTTTAGAAGTTCAGAAATCTTTACAGTTGCCAGTCCAACAACAGTATCAGCACCTCCATAGTAAACTAGCAATTTTTCTTTTCTTCTTATTAGTCCGCAAGGAAAAACAACATTAGGAATAATGCCCTCTTTTTCGTAAACCTCTTCTGGTTCAAAGATTGGTAATGCTGTTCTAGCTAGTACTAATGTTGGATCTTTTAGATCTAACAAAACAGCACCTATTTTATATATTTTGAAATTTGATACTCCGTGATACAGCATAAGCCAACCTTTTTTTGTTTTTATTGGAGGTGCAGCTAGTCCAACCTTGAGATGATCCCACATACCTCGTCTGGGAGAGATTATTTCTATACATTTGTTAACCTTCTCTTTTGAAAAATCTAAAGTTTCAAATATATCAGCGCAAATACTTTCATTCACCCTATGGATCATCACATAACCCTTATCTGTTTTTTCTGGGATTAGGCATCCATCTTTATTTGAAAAATCTCCCGGCGTAATTATTTCTGGAAGCGTCCATTTATTCCATTTTTTATTAACAAAATCTTTGTCTGAAATTGAAGTTGCGGCGATTCTGGGAGTGCTCCCATCGAAAGCTGTATAAAACATATATATACTGCCATCTATGTTAATTAGTCGTGGATCTTCACAGCCAGAATTTCCAGGATGATATTTCTTTTCGAAGTCTTGCCTTGGAACATAAGTAGGGTCCTCGGATCTTTCAAAAAATACTTCGCCGTCATTGCTTTGTGCATAACCAAATGTGCCAGTATCGTCAGATGACATTGCTCTATATACCATGTGAATTTTTCCATCTATT
The DNA here is from genome assembly GCA_030855685.1 of bacterium. Classification (GTDB taxonomy): domain Bacteria; phylum Patescibacteriota; class Minisyncoccia; order Phycocordibacterales; family Zambryskibacteraceae; genus JAIFWN01. Next base: position 29,479 of record JALYQT010000010.1, read on the forward strand.
TCGATTGCTGCTGGGTTAAAAACTCCGCGGTCTTCCCATTCTTTACCAGGTCGCGAAGTTAAAATCGGATTGTTTTTACTACGTTTAAACAGTCCTTTTTTTGTACTCAAAAGCGAAGCCAGGAATGCTTCTAAATTAACTGTTGCCTTTCCACAATGTGTATCGGTTGCACCATAATAAATCACCAAATCATCTTTAATAACTAAGGCGCTCGAAGGAAAAATAATATTTGGAACCATTCCAACTTTTTCGTAATAAGCCTCAGGAACCATAAAAGCTTGCTTGAGTTCTCCTATTACCTTCCTTGGATTATCTATGTCGAGTAACACCGCCCTGATGCCGAACATTTTATTATCACTAAAATAATTTTCTATATGAGAATAGATCAGAAGCCAGCCATAATCTGTTTTAATCGGCTGACATCCGACCTCTATCTGTTCATTCTCATCTTTTGAAATATTGATTGTGTGGTTATCAAGGTCTTTATACCATTCATTCCAATAATCAGTTGACCACAAATCGTTTTCTTTTTCGAATAAAGCTAAACCAATCTTGGATGGAGGTCTGTCTGTGTTTACAGCTAACATTACTGCGAATTTTCCATTTATTTTCTCAGGAAACATAGTCATAGCCTTAGCATTGAAAGGGGTCACCAAATGTTTACTGTCGATCTTTTTCAGATCCTTGCTTTTTGCCACAGCTACTTTTATTCCATCTGCATTAAATGGGTAGTTTGATAAAGCTGTATAAAAAATGTAATGTGTTCCATCAAGAAATGTTATACGGGGATCTTCACAACCAAAACGCTCGAAATCATTTTCCGGAATAATAAAAGGTTTTCTATCAATAAAATCCGTACCGTTTTTACTTGTTGTCTTACCTATTACCGAAAGAGACATGTGGTGTTCTTCCAGGATGTCGGGGGTAGACATGGCTCTATAAAACATATGATAATCTTTTCCTTTTTTTACAACAGTTGGATTAAATACAGCCAAAGATTCCCACCTGTTGTTTTCATTAGGAGATAATATTGGATTTGCTTCTGATCTTTTTATACTAAACATATTATGTGGTTTTCAGTTTTCCGTATTTTTTAAGCCAGTCCAATAATTCTCTCATAGGCGCATGAGCATTGCAGATACACTTATCCCCGCCTCCATAATAAACATGGAGATTGCCGTCTTTTACTATTGCGCCAGATGCATAGATGACACCGGGTTTACCATCATTTTCATATGGCATCTCTGGTGAAAGTATTGCTTGTGGGGAACGATGTGTGATCTTTGTTGGATCTTCTAATGATAAAAGCATTGCTCCCAATTTATATTTATTTGGATCGTTGCTATCCATGGCATGATAAAGAAGGAGCCAGCCATCGTCTGTCTTTATGGGAGGGGCTCCCGCTCCTCTAACTCGATTATCCCAATGCGCAATTCTTCCGCCCGACGGAGCTTTGCTGTGAATAAACTTTTTACCGTTGAATATTTCCATATTATCTACATATTCGATCAAAACTTCAGGAGAAATACTGTGGAGGATTGCATATTTACCATTTATCTTTTCAGGGAAAAGTACCCAATTCTTATGTGCTTCGCCAGGAGGTGAAATAAGTACAGATTTTTTCCAATTCCAACGGCTTTTCTTTAGGTCTTCAAGAAGAATCGAGGTTAAGGCGATTCGCACCGAGTGCCATCCTTCGAATGCTACATAGTTCATATAAACCCTGTCGTCTATTAATACCGCTCTCGGGTCTTCACAACCTCCCCATCCCCCACCCGATGTATAGAAATTAGGATTATATTCCTTAGGTCCGCTCATTTCTTCGTCGTCAGGTAATCCGGTTCCTTTTTCGGGTTGGTGGACTGGGTATGGGCAGTGATCGTCAAAAAAATTGCCGTCTGCACTTTTTGCATGACCTATTTGGGATAAGCCGTTACTTCCAACAGCTCGGTATAAAAGATGAACCATTCCCTCATCGTCCATAATTGCAGCTGGATTAAATATAGCTTCGTCCTCCCAGGTTGAATGTTTCTTTGGATTGATTAATGGATTTGCCTTGTTTCTATTTAGACCAAATTCTCTCTGTTTAGCGGAACGATTTAGTAAAAATAATATTAAAAGAAAAACTAGTGCTCCAATACTTATGAGGACCGTCATTGAAAAAGCGAATGATGGCGGATACTCAGTCATATCATGAGCGACCGTAACGGTCGTCTAAACGGGTAATATCTTTTTCATCAAATTCACCAAACGATACTTCGAGGACAACAACAGCTTCGTCTCCGGCCTCCAATCTATGCAAGGTTTCTTTCGGTATGAAGTATGTTTTCCCTACTTCTATATCGTTTCGCTCTTCTCCCATTTGAATAACTCCATTTCCAGAAATGACAAACCAACCCTCTTCGCGTTTTTGGTGTTTTTGGAGACTAAAAGCCTGACCGGCGTTAACCGTTAAAAGTTTTACAGTGGAGGAAGTATTTTTTGAAAACCTTATAAAACTTCCCCACTCTCGAGTCTCTCTATATGGCTCGTTAAATGATTCCATTTCTCCCTTTATATTACTATAAAATTATTATTTTGAGTGCTGTATGTGTGTATATAATTTGAGGATTCAAAAAAACCACTCTTCGATAAAATCGGGGTGGTTTTTTGTTTTACTCGATTTATTATCTAGTTAATGATATATCTTCTGTCGCTTCTTCGGTTTCCGGAGCAACTATTGTTACACAACTGTTTGAATCTTTAACAAGGGTTTAATTGCCCTCCCTGTTGCGAAGTCTCTTTTGATGCTCTTCTCTTTCTCTGGAGAATTCTTTGTGGTCAAATCCAAATTTAGATACCAGTTCAGATGCGTAACTTGCACCAAGGTAGTGTGGCATTATGACAAAGGAAGCGCCGGCTTTATAAAGCTCATTTGTCTGTCCAAGGTCGTGTGAGAGTGCAAGTATTATTCCTTCAGGATTAAATTTTTTATAAGTAGTCACCAAAATCATATTCGAAGTGAAATCTGGCATTGTGGAGATAACAAGTTTTGTCTGTTCAAGGTTTAACTCCTGCAGAAACTCCACATCTTCTGCATCTCCGTATCTATAAGGGATGCTTTTTTCACTTAATTTTTTTATTGAGATGGGATTATAATCTATGACTAAATAATTGCTACCAAGCTTTTTTGCGGCTTTCAAGAAATCTTCGCCCACTCGATCATATCCGAAAATCAAAATCTCATTTTCTATCATTGTTGCATTGTCATGGACAAAGCCCTTTTTTCGAATCTCGAGAAACTTCAATATCGGGCTTATTTTGGAATATATTGCATCACTATAAAGTATTAAGTATGTAGAGCCTGCGATTGTCACGATGCCTACAAGTGTAATAAGAGAGACGATCTCTTGGGTTATGTGTCCTACAGAAAACGCCAATGCGGCCAAAATCAATGAGAATTCGCTTATTTGAGCGACAGTAAGACCCACGAGGAAAGACGTTCTCCTCCTGTGCCCCATAAGATTCATTATGATAAAAACTATGAGCGGATTTCCAATTAACACAAAGAGAGACAATATAATGGCAGGAACTATCAAAGCCCCTATTTCGGTAACTACAATATGAGAACCTAGTGCAACAAAGAAAAGAATTAGAAAAAAATCTCGTAGTGGTCTCATCCTAGAGCCTGCCTCGTAAGCAAATGGGGATACGGCCAAGGTAACACCAGCAATGAGAGCTCCGACTTCGATAGAAAATCCCATATAAGAAAATAGCGCAGCGAGTCCGAGACCCCAGCTTATGGTAAATAAAAATAAAAATTCAGAGGATGAGGCAAAGAAACTACCCAAACGAGGAAGCACATATTTACTGATTATTATCATCACAATAGACAAGGTGATTCCTTTAATCAGTAGATAGATCGCCGTCTCTCCAATTCCAAGCGCGCCAGCAACTGTAATTGCAGAAATTCCAACCAAAATTAAAGTTGCGACAAGGTCTTGGACCAGAAGTATTCCGATAGATATCTTCCCATGGAGTTTCCCAAGATCCCCCATGTCAGAAAGAAGCTTGAGGATTATTATTGTGCTCGAAAAGGTTAGAGCTATGGCCACATAAATAGAATGGACGACATCAAACCCCAATCCTCTGGTAATCACAAATCCTATGAAAGCAGTAAACAAGACTTGACCCATACCGCTTATTAGCGAAACCTTGCCGACTTCTTTTACAACAATAGGATTTAAACTAAGCCCGACAATAAAGAGAAGTGTGGCGACACCTATTTTAGAAAACAGATCCAAGTATTCTGTATTCTGCAAAAAATTTAAAACGTGGGGTCCGACGATTACTCCAGAAATAATATAAGCAACCACTAATGGTTGCTTCAATATCCTCATTATGGATGCCACTATTAGTGTGACGGCAATGACTATAGACAGTTCGATAAATACGGGCATGTGCTCGGTTGATGTGAGTTATTACATATCTATTATCGTTAATTATTGAAAGTATCACAAGAGGCAAAAGATCCTGTTTCAAATCCCCTATTAAACCAACCTACTCTTTCTGCGGATGAGCCGTGTGTCCAAGACTCGGGATTTATTCTTCCTGTGGTGTTTTTTTGAATATTATCATCTCCAACAGCACTTGCAGCATCAATGGCTTCGGATATTTCACCCGGCATAAATACCCCCTTGTCTTTTATTGAATATGCCCAAAGTCCCGCAAAACAATCTGCCTGAAGTTCTTGTTTAATTGAGAGAGAATTTCTAATTTCTTCATTTTCACTACCAGCTGCATTTACTTGCTCCATTATTCCAAGTTCGAGCTGAGCGTGATGACCTACTTCGTGAGCTATTACATATGCTTGTGCAACATCACCAATGCTTCCTCCAAATCTGCTTTGTAATTCTTCAAAAAAAGTTTCGTCTAGATAGATAGTTTTATCAAGCGGACAATAATGAGGACCAATTTGAGCACTTGCGCCACCACATGTGGACTGGGTTGAGCCTCTAAACAAAACTAGCTTTGGAGGTGTATATGTTAAATTGTTCTGAGCAAAAAGAGATGCCCACATATCATTTGTTGACCCTAAAACGGTTGCAGTAAATACTTCATAATTGTCCTGACCTTCAAACTGCGACGTATCAAAGTTTTCCTGCTGAACAACTTGTGAGGTTTGTATTTGATTTAATACTTCTGGGAGTACATCAGTAAAACTTCCTCCTCCGATGTAGTTAAAAAGTAGTAGTAGTGCTATGCCACCTAAACCTAATCCTCCGCCCGCAATAGGACCCATACCACGTCGATCTTCTACATTTCCTCTGCTCCCTAGTTTGTTCCATTCAGCCATATTTTTATATTAGTTATATATAGATTTAGACGTAGTGGATTGGTTTTTATTTCATAAAATATATAATGAAATTATGACCTTATCATTTGAAAAAGGGGGAGAATCGGTTGAAAAATCAAAAATAGAAGAGAAAAGAAAAGAGCTTTTAGATATTATTCATTTATACTATGCATCCATAGAAGGGTTTGAGTTTCTATCTAAACAGGCCTTAGATTTCAAATCTAAGTATCCGAATTGCTATGACTATGTTTTATTTCACGATTTAATAGGGAGCACGCCACCTCCAGGTGTAAATAATTTTGATATGCCGAATCATGAAATTGAAAGAATGATTATCGACCTTCCTGAGTCTCTAAGAAAAGCTGCGTAATTTACAGTCTTTTTATAAAAAAGATTTCTACTCTAAGCTAATATTCAACTGTCTATTTACTCTTATAAAAGTTGTTTGTTTGGAAACATCTTTTAGCTTTTCCGCTCCTATATAGGTGCAAGTACTTCTGAGCCCGCCTAAAATATCGTGTATTGTTTTTTCTACGTTTCCTTTGAAAGGCAGTTGTACAGACTTGCCTTCGCTAGCGCGATATTCAAGCATTCCTCCGTGGTGTTTTTTCATTGCTTCTTCTGAAGATGAGCCGTAGTAGTGGATAAATTTCTCATCGTTCTCAAGTATTATTTCCATTTCAGATTCTTGGTGTCCCGCTAACAAACTTCCAAGCATTACAAAGTCTGCCCCTCCACCTAATGCCTTGGCTACATCTCCAGGTACCTCACAGCCTCCATCAGCGCATATCAAACCCTTAAGACCGTGTGCGGCGTCTGCGCACTCCATTACTGCTGAAAGCTGCGGATAACCAACCCCTGCCATATTGCGAGTGAGGCAAACTGAACCAGGACCAATGCCCACCTTTACAATATCTGCTCCGCCTAGAATAAGTTGTTCTGTCATTTCTGGAGTTACAACGTTACCAGCCATAATAATTTTGTCCGGGAATTTTTCTCTCACTTCTTTAACAAAATTTAAAAACCTCTCAGTATATCCATTTGCTACATCTATACAGATATTATGGATTTCACCTTTGATTAAAGATTTATTTACCTCTTCAAGTTTTTCAAGGTCGTTAATGTGAAGACCGATTGTATAAAATACATGTTTTGAATTTTCACCGATTTCATCAAAAAAGTTTACAAGCTCATTTACAGAATAGTGCTTATGGAGTGCAACAAGAAGTTTTGATGGAAAAAAGGATTTTGCCATTGCCATAGTACCAACCCCATCCATATTTGCCGCGACTATAGGAATTGCTTCAAGGGCTTTATTAGTATGTTTAAATTTAAAAGTCCGATTTAAATCCACATCTTTTCGAGACCTGAGCGTTGAGCGCTTTGGACAAATCAAAACATCCTTATAATCGAGCTTTATATCTTCTTTTATTTGCATCAGTGTTAGTTTAATTGAGTCACCGCACTCAATCAAGCTTTTTAGACATGCTCTTGACCAAAGATGGCATTTGTTGAAAATGTAGACGAGAACGCCCTTTCAGAGAGGTTGTATGAGTGGAATAGTTTTAACCCCATCACTAGTTGAAAGTTACCTTCGTTGTCCGTGGATGACGTATTTGATAAATAATTGCGGACTTAAACTCCGGCCCGTATTTCAAAATGAGCTTGGACAAGCTTGTCATGCTTTTGTTGCAGGCTTACATAAGCCCAAAAACTACGAGGGAAAGATTATTAAGTCCCTTGGGCCTCGTTTTGTAAGAGAAACTCTTGACGAAGAGTGGAGAAACTTCTGGTACCACTGGCTAAAAAACATGAAAGGGATCCCCTTGGACAGACGTTCATTTTCCAATTTTTTAAATTGGGGTCTTGGTAAAGGAGTTCAATACATAGAATTTTACTTGAGACACCCTAGAGTGATGGAAATTGATCCCGATAAGATTGAAGTTCGACTCCCTCGTATGCACATTCCAGACACCAGCGTCGATCTAGAGGCGCGGGTTGATCAGATTCGCAACTCGGGAAATAACCAAGAGGTCCTTGTTGACCTTAAGTTTTCGGAGGAAAACCATTTTGATCCGAATACTAATTTGGCACTTAAATGCTACTCCCTCTTATATCAAATGAGAGGTCGAGAGCCAGAGGCAAAAGTTTGTATATGGAACGTGCCTTTTGGAAGAAGTGGTTTAAAAACTACAACTTATGATGCTTCCGTTAGGATTGAAACAACAAACATTCTTCGTAAGACGGGCTTAGCAATCATTAATAGAAAGTTTAATGTGAAGGGACCTCATATGACGTGTGAATCGTGTAGTAAAGATGAGGTTTGTTTCAACCCTTCAAATTCCGTGAAGCTTTCAGAGCTTGCATATAGAAATACAAACTGTAGGGTTCCTCTTCCTGTGAGTCGGAGCGAAATTATTAGGGAGAGAATTCTTGAAGTTCCTCTCAATAAACCAATAGCAAATCCAGATAATCAAATCAATTTAGATTTTGATTTGATGGAAAAGAACTTAATTCTGTAGATGATTATTCATCTACAGTTTTTTATTTA
>JALYQT010000019.1 GCA_030855685.1 bacterium
CTTCCTGGCTCTTGACCATGAATTTCTTTGCCGGCTTCGGGGTATCTAGCTTCGCTTAAAACTTTGCCTCCCTTAAAAACTGTTTTGTAAAAATTTACAGCCTCTTCAGCTTCTTTATCAAACCATAAGTGTGGTGTGATTTTTTGCATATCGGAATATATTAATTATAACATTTGGTTATATTTATATAAAAGCGCCCGCTAGTGCGGGCGCTTTTATTATTTGAACTTTGTTTAGAAAATAAGTCCGACTATAAAGAGAAGGACAACTGCACCTAGGACTGCCCAAACGAATGACCAAATATCTGTTGGTCTATCAGCACCAGGAGATCCTTCTTTGAAGTTAACCTTATCTGCGATAAATCCTCCAAGGAAGGCACCGATAATACCGATAACGATATTTCCTAAAATACCGTATGCAGGTTCAGTACTTGTAAGCATTGTAGCGATCCAACCTGCTAGTCCTCCGAAAACAATCCAAAGTATAAAGTTCATATTTTTTGATTAATCTATTATTTTGTTAAGAATCTATGGGGCCCCATAGGCTTAAGCCATGCCCATATAGACTTAAACGAGTCTGAGAGAAAAATCTTTCAAGGCCTAACTAGTCAAATCTTTTCACCAAGAAATTAACAACTGAAAGTACGAGGCCGAAAATAAATGCCCAAAGGAAACCGTCTACATTAAACCCAGGTACAATAGCATCGGCTAGCAATACAAGTAGGGCGTTGATAACCAAAGCAAAAAGTCCAAGAGTTAAAATTGTAATCGGAAGCGTTAAAATAGTAATGATGGGCTTTATGATTGCATTAATTAATCCCAATACTAGAGCCACTATGAGCGCCGCTTTCCACCCATCTACCTGCACCCCTGGTAATAAGTATGAAGATGCCACAACGGCGGCGGCAGAAACAATTAAGCGAATAAGTATGTTCATTAAATTAAAATTAAATATTGATTAATATTAAAATTATAGCACTCCTTAGTTTTAAGATTAACAGTGCATTTGCAACTTCTTGCAATATTTTGACGATAAGAGTAAGAATAAATATAGAGATTGTTTGATCCGACATTTCAGACAGGAGGTACTTTGCGGAAAACACAGAAAACACAAGCGCTAAGAGATAGGGGCACCCTATACGCGCCGGTGTCGAAAAACTACTCTGATATAACTGATAACGAGCTATTGGCTCTATTTCTCAAGGGGAACGAACCAGCGTTCAATGAACTAGTTCGGCGCTATCAGCCACGACTCCACAACTACATCAACAGGACGATTGACGATACCGCCCAGGCTGAGGATATAGTTCAGGAAACTTTTCTTCGCGTCTATCGGCACGGGGACAGCTTTGATACAACCAAAAAGTTCACAACGTGGGTCTACACCATCGCGGGGAACCTCGCCAAAAACGAATTGAGGTATCGAAGTAAACGACCTGCTAGGAATTTTTCTCATCTTGTTCCAAATCATAACCCCGGTGATAGATTACCGGAAAGCAACTTCAAAGATCCGACAGTTGACCCACTTAAGGATTGTCATCTCTCGTTTGCGATGGAAGATGTAGATACGGCTCTAAATGTTTTGACCAGACAGCAGAGAAAAGCTTTCGTCCTCAGGCACGCTGAAGGAAGAACCTACCAGGAAATAGCGTCCATCACACGAGCTAATGTCGGTACAGTAAAATCAAGATTGTTTCGGGCGAAGGAAATGCTCGGATCTTACCTCTCTCATCTCAACCCAAAGGACGCTTAGGCGCCCTTTTTATTTGTTAAGATTTCGTTTACATTTATACATATGGAAGGATTTTTAAATTTTATACGAGAGCAAGGCGTAGTTGGACTTGCAGTAGGTTTTATTTTAGGCGGAGCTGTATCTCGCACAGTATCAGCCATTGTAGAGGATTTGATTAATCCCATAGTGGGAGTTTTACTAAATAGAGTTGGCGGCTTAGAAAAGATAACGGTAAACATTGGTGGCGCAGTTTTAAAATGGGGCGATCTTGTAAGTCATCTTATAAATCTAATTATAATTGCAGCTATCGTCTACTACGGAGTTAAGAGCTTAGGCTTAGATAAACTAGATAGGGAAAAAGACATTGTCTCTTGATTTTTATAATGAATGTGGTATGATTTTAGAAGAAATGATGAGGGGTAAAAATGAAAAAACCGATTAGCCATGTCGTAATTCTTGAATTAGACGAAAATGGTTTTGTGCGCCTTCGCTGTGAGGGTGGTGCTTGCAACAATTCCTCTGTGGTACGGAAGTATATGATGGGAGAAGAAACCTGGGAGCAAAGAAAAGCAGAATTCAAATCTGCGCATCCCTTCGATGAACTAATAGATCTCAGGCCTCACAGAAAGCGCGATCTTACGAACTATCACGAAAAAACACTCGGTTAATTAAATCCGCCAAAGCATCGGCGGTTTTTTTATAAGAAAAAAGGCTTTCCGGAAAAAGCCTTTTAATCGAACGAACCTGCTTCTACATCCAGATACTTTTTCATCTTCTCTGGGGACACCGGATATCGCTCCATATCAAGAGCAAAAGATTCTCTCACTCTTTCAAAGTGAGGAATTTTCTGTTCATCTATCCCTTGTGGGATAGGAAACATTTTTCTTGCGAAATCCATTGCCTCTGTACTAATTGCAGGTGCCGTCATTTTCAAGCTCCATGCAAAATGTCTTTTTTAAGTATATTCTTTCAACCAAAGCTTGATATAGCGCATAAATTTAAACTGTGGATAACGGACAATATTTATTTGACTTTAATTTCGTAAAGAGTAGAGTTCGATTAGACTATGATTGGAGGCTATGTGAAAGGCTCATCATATGAAGATGGCATCCCCTGCCAGTTTGAACTCAGATGGGAAGGTCAGTGCATGGAAGCAAGCGAGAATGGGTGGTGCGATACTCACATACAGATGCGGTGTACCCGGTGCGGAAAGAAAGCTGTCAGAGAATGTAATTTTTCTGATATGACTTTGAAATCGTTTTCCTGCAATATGCCGCTCTGTGATGAATGTGAACATGAGCCGTATGTACCAGGAAAGATTCTTTTCCCTTCGCATACCACTCACCTATCGAAACGGGAATTTGATCAGTTGAAAAAACACGCATTAAATATCAATGACGACTTTATGGAAACTGGCTAATAAGCCAGTTTTTTATATAAAAAAACTCCCTTAAGGAGTTTTTTTGCGAACACTTACACCCAAACCATCTGCAATTTCGCGCAATTGCCACATCGGTATAGTGTCTAGATAGGATGTTTTTACAGGAGATATTCTGTCCGTAGAAATAACCTTTTCTTCAGGTTTACCGTACCTTCGGGCCATATCTTCTCTTATGGCATTGGACAGTACTGTGCGTTCATCTAAGTCCATTTTCAACCCTTGTTGTTTCTTTGTTTAGTATATTTATTTGCTTAGCATTTGCAATGATTTTATTTAAAATCAGTTTTTTATTTTGAAAAAAGATAGAATGGTTATATGAAGGAACGAGATAAACTTGTAGAAATGTTTAGAGTATTACCTGTTCAAGCCCAGGCTCTAAAGCGACTGCAAATCAGCACCGCAGAAGATCTACTTTATTACTTTCCGACCCGTTATGGGGATACTGCAGAAGTTATGCCAATAGCCGGATTAACAAAAGGTATGGATGCTACGGCCTTTGGTAAAATCACTGGACTCAAAACCTCAAAAGCCTTTCGTAAAAAAATCCCAATGTCAGAAGCTTGGCTTGAGGACGAAAGTGGGAAAATAAAAATAGTTTGGTTCAACCAGCCTTATTTAGCCAAAATGATAGCCGAAGGGGCTTCTGTCCGAGTAGAGGGAAAAGTAGCGAGCAGAAAAGAAGAAGTCTATTTTTCAAATCCTAAAATTGAATCGCTCTCAAAGCTCCCGATTGCTGTTGGCAATTCATTGTTTGGAAAAGATGGCGAAGCTCACTTTCTTTATCCCGTTTATCCTGAAACTCGCGGGCTTACCTCTAATTGGATCTTTCACAAACTACAAAATATATTCTCAAGCGGATTACTAGATACCCTTGTGGATCCCATCCCAGAGGAAATATTAAAAAGGTATAGTCTTCCTGCACTTAA
>JALYQT010000024.1 GCA_030855685.1 bacterium
TTAAAACGTATTCAAGACACACACACCATTTGATGCCATACTTAAAGTATGCAAAAAAATAAACTGTTTCAGTTAGCGGGAATTATTATTATGTTAGGTGGAATATATTCTAGTGCCTACGCTTTAGAAGTTAATAGTGAGGCGGAGGTATCAGTAGAAGCGTCAAATCGTAGCGCTGTTTCAACTTTTGTTCAGAGCCTAGGAAAAGTAGCGGATCAAGAGAAAGGTATTGGAAGTCAGGTAAGAGTGATCGCAAAAGAACAGAACGAATCCGAAGCATCTACTTCTAAAGCAATAAAGAAAGTAAAAGAAAGAAATTCTATTAAAACTTTTTTAGTAGGAACGGATTATAAGAATCTTGGTGCGCTAAGAAGCGAGTTGGTAAAAACATATAACAGAATCAGAAAGTTAGAGGAGTTAAAGCCTCAAGCAGTTAAAATTGAGAATCAGACTGAGCTAGGTGTTCAGATGGAATCATTAACAAATGAACAATCAAAAATAGAGACGTTCATAACAGCAAATGAAGAAAAATTTAGTTTATTTGGCTGGGCTGCAAAGTTTTTTAACAAAGACTAGCTAATACATTATTAAATAATGATTATAAAAACCTCCTGATATAAGGAGGTTTTTATCCGAGTTCTAAAATTTGGATCTCTTACTCTACTTAACTAAATAGGTTCCAACTTCGTATAGTTCCACTACTATCTCCACAGGCCACACCGCAAGCCAATAGGGAGAAGTCATGTTGAAGGGCCGCACCTCAGTTGCCGTGTAGCCCTTTTGTTATGCTGAGCAAATGTAAGCAAATATCTCATTCTTATCAAGATTTGCTACAATTAATGATATGAACAACGATACTTACAACTGGTACAGCACACTTCAGAAGCCTACCTGGGCGCCGCCCAGCTGGCTTTTTGGGCCAGTGTGGACGGTGCTATACACTATTATTGCGGTGACATACGGCACTGTGTTTTATAAGGTCTACACAAAAGAACTTCCTGTAATTGTTGTTTTGCCATTTGTGCTTAACCTTATTTTCAATTTCTCTTTTACCTATTTTCAATTCGGACTCAAGAATAACCTCCTCGCATCAATCGACATTCTATTTGTGCTAGCCACTCTTATCTGGGCGCTCGTCGTTATTTATCCACACATCAAATGGATCGCTCTTGCCAACATTCCGTACCTTCTCTGGGTAACATTCGCGACAATTTTACAACTCACGATAACTTGGATGAATCGATGAATATATTCTTAAGAAAATGACAGCTTATTATTTAGATATTATTGGCCTGTTTATATTTATTGCTGGTTTTGTTATTGGACTTGGAGCAGTGACGGTTATTGATATTCATGGGTTTTTAGGTAGAAAGTCGCCTTACTGGACAGAAGCAACAACTCGGACTCATAAAGTGACTAAGCCACTCATTTGGATTGGCACCGGGCTCGCGATTATTGGAGGAATTATTTTTTACAGAAACGGGACTTTTTCAAATATCCTATTCTTCCAATCACTTATTGTAATTATTTTAATTTTAAATGGCCTGTTCCTATCTTTTCGGGTCAGTCCATTTCTTTTAGAAAGAGAGAGACAAAATAAGTCGAGTGAGATATTGCCAACGTCATGGCAGAATAAAATTACCGCGAGTTTTGTTATATCATTTCTGGGCTGGTGGACTGGCTTACTTTTACTTGTTGTTTATATAGTAAATCGTCTTTCAGCCTAATGTATAAAAAAATATCAACAAGACGATTTTTTTTGAAAATTGATGATTTAAAATATCTTACTTCAACTCGAGATTTTTATCATCTAGCTTTGATATGGGCGAACTTTTTAAATCTATATCCGGATTCCTTTTCATAATTGCATCCACATCTAAGATTTGATTTAGTTCAAAAACCTGCATTAGATGTCTTTTTTTAAGAGGTTTATTGGGAGTAATAATTTTAACGTTTCTTATTTCCTCGCGGACTTTCTCGGTAAAGTCACGGGTATATTTTAAGGTATGGACAATATTTGATGCATAAGTTTCTAGAGTATCGGGTTTTAATACATCTTTTTTAGATGCAAAAATATTCCAAATTTCCGCTAACCCTTTCCAATAATCTTCATTTGTTTGGGGTAATATTTTTTCGACTTCGGTTCTCATTAATCGCATCTGTTCTTTGAGTCCAGGAGTTTCTAAGATTTGAACTATCTTACCCGAAAAATCAGCAATATCGTAAGGGTTTGCTATGAATCCATTTTCTTTATCATGGACTACGTATCTGCTTGCTTCTGTTTCTGAAGCAACAACAGGACACCCATAGAAAACTGCTGATGTGATTGCACCCCCCACCGAATTACTAATTGATGTGTCTAGATAAATATTCGAACTTTTAATACGGCTCTCTATATCTTCTACTTGTTCATCATAAATAATATAAGGTAGATTTTTTCGTTTAAAAAAACTTCTTTGCTTGCCTAGTACAATCAACCCCATTCGCGGATACCTTAAGCGAAGGTTTTTCATAATTTTTTCTACTTGTTTTAAATCTATTTTTGCGTCGGATTCAATAACCGATAATAAAAAAAGATTAAAGTTTGGATAAAGGGATTTTAAATCGACTTTTCCCAAAGACTCTTCTTTTTTACCTATTCTATTTAATAGTGGCAAGATGTAGATTTTCTCCTCAAGCAAAGGCAATTCTGAGCAAATACTTTCTCCTATCAATTGACTCGCTACCCTTATACCGTTTGCTCTTCCTAAAACATAGAAGGCAATCCGCTTTTTTAATGATACAAATAACCCTATTACAGAGTTAGATTCTGAAAAAAAATTTTCAGTGATATTTATAACAAAGTTATTCTTATATTTTTTAGAAAGAATATACGACGTTATGGCTGTACTAAAATACTCTTCGGCACTTATAAGATCAACAATTAACTTATTTCCAAAAACTACTTCCTTTTCTGCAATTTTTAGAGCGTCATATATAAATAAGGAACTTGTGATGGAGTTTGTGGGATAGAGAAACAATTTCTCTCCGAATTTTTGCAAAGTATATTTTTTAGAAGTCTTGGTAAAGACAATTACGTGAATTTGATCTACCAAGCTTGCGGAATGGAGGAGTTCTTCAAAGGCAGGACTTTCAGTTTTAAAAAGAGAGTCGTCCTTACTGATAAGTAAAACTTTCATATTTTTAGTTTAGCATTAAATTTCTAGCCTTTTCTTTGTTGACAAATTAATATAAATAGTATATACTCATCAAGTAAATAAGTACTCCTGGGTTTTGTTCTAGAAATTTCTATTACTAAGGCCAATCGCTTAAACCTTAGAGACTGTTACAAAAATAAAAAATATGAAATACAACAACTACGGTCCTAGACCGAGCGGATCTTCGCGGTCTCCACAATTTGGAGGCGGCACACGATCCCGATCTTACCCTTCACGTGGTAAGAGAACGCATTCGAGTTTTTCTGATGTGTCCAAATTTATAAATAAAGCAGTTATTACTGAAGAAGTATCGATATTTATTCCCGATCATTCTTTTGCTGATTTCCCCTTAGACCCATTATTAAAAACAAATATCCTTTCAAAAGGATATGAAAACCCGACACCTATTCAGGATAGGGCTATTCCTCATATTCTTCGTGGAGAAGATATCGTGGGTATTGCAAACACAGGAACCGGAAAGACCGCTGCATTTTTAATACCTTTAATTAATAAAGTTATAAAAAGTCCAAATGAAAAAGTATTAGTCATCGTTCCTACTCGAGAGCTCGCTTTTCAAATAGATGAGGAGTTAAGAGCTTTTGCTAAAAACTCCGGACTTTTTTCAGTGGTGGTTATTGGGGGAGCAGGGATGAGACAACAGATTACTGAGCTTAGACATAGACATCATTTTGTTATCGGTACTCCGGGCAGATTGAAAGATCATATTGAATCTAGAAATCTAGATCTATCAAACTTTAAAACTGTTGTGCTCGATGAGGCCGACAGAATGCTTGATATGGGATTTATTAACGATATGAAATACATGATGGCTAAAATGTCTAAAGACAGACACACCCTATTTTTCTCAGCAACTCTTTCAACAGAAATTGAAAAGCTTATTCATGAATTTCTTAAAGATCCCGCAAGAATCTCTGTAAAAACTCAAGATACTTCAAAAAACATTGACCAAGATGTTATACGCATTAAAAATAAAACAAAATTTGAGGTTCTTAAAGATCTCTTGATACAAGAAGACTTTAATAAAGTTCTTGTATTCAGTAGGACAAAACACGGAGCGGAAAAACTTGCTATAGAGCTAAAAAGATCCGGCGTTAAAGCAGAGTCTATTCACGGCGATAAGAATCAATCTGCACGACAAAGAGCTCTCAATGACTTTAAGATCGACAAAGTTAAAGTTCTTGTAGCAACCGACGTTGCAGCGAGAGGTTTAGACATATCAGATATATCTCACGTTATAAACTACGATTTGCCTGCGACATACGATGATTATGTGCACCGCATAGGTCGAACTGGACGAGCGTCTAAGAAAGGCAAAGCGCTGACTTTTATCGAATAAAAATAAAAAACCACCTCAACGGTGGTTTTACTAGTTATCGCTTGTGAATCTCCTTCTTCTTGCTGTGTGTAAAAAGTGAACGAAGTATTCCTCAATTACGTCTCCCGAACTGCCATCGTCATAAGGCAAATTGCTTTTTTTGATCTGGGTGGATATCAGAGAGACTTCTTCGTCATTTACAAAACTTTTGTTTATCGCAGACTGAAGTATGGCAAGAGCTGTTTTTTTTGAGGTAGCTTCTTGGCTTTTAAGTCCCACACTTAGGATAATCGAGCCGTGAAGTCCGCAGTCAGAGCATATGTGAAAGTAAGCAGAATCTTTCAAGTTAATAAATTCTCCAAAGGAAATATTTTCTTATAACATTTAACTCTATATTTTAAATAAGTCAATATGTGTTAGAATAAATAAATGAATAAAAAATCATACTTAATTTTAGGTGGAATTGGGCTTCTACTGGTGTTACTTTTTGTTTTTCAGAAAAATTCCACAGAGGTGTCAATAAACGAAAATACGCCCTTAAATGAACCTTCATTTCTCACATATAATAAAGGAGACGCAGGGATAAGTTTTAAATATCCCAATACTTATAACCTGATAGAGGAAGATGCAAATTCGGCCCAAGGAAAAAATACTCGCCTAACTCTTATTGATAAAGAGTTCACACCTCCAATTGGCGGGGAAGGACCAACAACTTTAAATGTCGATATCTTTCAAAACAACATAGATAAACAAACGCCCGAAAATTGGATTAAAAATAATTCTAATTCAAATTATAAACTTGGGGATGGCGTTATAAAACAAACGACCGTTGGTAGTAAACCGGCACTCGAATATTCTTGGAGCGGGCTGTATAACGGCGTGACTGTAGTGTTCGCGCACAATGAAAATATTGTGGCTATAAGCGGAACTTACCTAGAAGTGGGAGATCCTATTGTAAAAGACTATAGAAATTTATTGGCATCTATAAAACTCACACCCACAACCGTTACTCCCAAGTTCCCACAAACTTCTGTAGAAAATTATCTCAAGAATAACCTCGCTAGACTCTCTCCCGAAAAAGAAGTTTTGGGTGGAAAGTTTTTTATAACAAAACTTGAGTTAACTTCAAACAAAAATGGAGTAGTTGAATACGAAGATGGACATAATGCATTTATAGCCGACTTTAATTATCTAATTGAAGGAAGTGGGGAAGTGAAAATCAGCTCTTTTGTAGTTAGAAAATAAAATTAGTTTCCGCTCCTTCTGCTATTGACAGTGAGTTATTTTTGGTATATTATAAGGATGTATTTGAAAATACCTTGTGTATTAGCTATGAAAGAAATAACACCAATTATTATCAATAATAAGGGCAAATGGGTCGAGAAAAAAACTATCTCGAAGATTTTGGTGTGCAAGTGCGAGGCAAAATATATAAAAACTCGTCGCATTCAACTCGAATGCCTTAGATGCGTTTGGAAATCTGAAGCTTTAAAAAAGAAGCTGGTCAGATAAAAGACTACGTCCCAGAGACGTGGTTTTTTATTGATATTTTTTTAATTTCATGGTAAAAAAGGCTGATGAAAGAAACAAAATCAACTCCCGCTGAAGATAGAAGAACCCCGAGAGGAGAGGGGCAACCCAAGCGATTATATAAAATGGAAGAGGGGGCATTAATAAGCGGAGTGTGTTCGGGCCTCGGTGTTTTTTTTAACTTAGACCCAACTGTAATAAGGATTATATTTGTAGTTTTAGCAATACTGACAAATGGTTTAGCGATAGTAGTTTATCTCCTTATGATGATTATTGTTCCTTATGCTAAAACAACCGAAGATTTTGCTCGAGCAAGAGGGGATAAATTTAACCCACATGAAACTGAAAGACGATCTGATAATCCAAGCGCTGTTAATTCAAGAGCATATCTAAAAAAAATATACAAAGAACAGATGATTTTTTGGAGAGAGTTTCTGTCTAAAATTTTCTCACCCTTGAGAACATTTTTCCAAGAAAAAACCAAATAATCTTGAGTCTTTAATAATCTTTAAGGTCTTGTATAATATCTGTAAGCTAATAAATTAAACATGAAAAACCTTTTTACTGGAGTATTTATAATATTAATCATAGCTTTAGGAGCATGGCTATTGTTTTACAACCGAGCTCAAGCTCCTGCAGAAAATATTTTAAATATGAACGAAGTTGTGTTACCACCAACACCCGTAACGCCAATACCTACTCCAACATCAACGGCATCAACCACACCCGCAAAGGACCCCTCTAATCAAAGTGGCGCAGGTCAGATATCGGTAGCTTATCCTTTAAAAAATGACATTATTTCAAGTCCGCTAAATGTTACCGGCCAAGCAAAAGGTGGTTGGTATTTTGAAGCATCTGCTCCAATTATGATTGTTGATGCCAATGGTAAAATTTTAGGTCAAAGTTTTGTACAAGCTCAAGGTGAATGGATGACACCAAACTTTGTTCCATTTAAAGGTACTATTACATTTTCAAAACCAACAACGCCGACTGGCTACATAGTATTTATGAACGACAACCCATCGGGTTTACCTGAAAACGAAAGATCAATAAGCATACCTATAAAATTTCAATAATTATTAATGAAGAAGAACGTTTCTCCTTGGATCCATCAGCTAGATAAAGAAAGAAAAATTGAAGTATTAAAAAAGGATACCTCTGTTGATGTTGCAATAGTCGGTGGAGGAATAGCAGGCATTTCCACGGCTTTTTTTATATTAAAAAATTCAAATAAAAAAGTTGTTCTTGTTGAAGCAACCCGAATAGCACATGGAGCTACAGGTCATAACGCCGGCCAAGTTTGCAGTTATTTTGAAAAGCCTTTTTACAATTTGGTTGAGCAATTTGGCAATGAAATGGCTGCAAAAGGTCAGAAAGAAATAGAAGATGCTTGGTCGCTTATAGATGAGATGTATACCTCGGGAGGTTTGGATATCTCTTTTTCACGATTTATAGGCTATGACGGATTTTCAACGTATACACAGGTAATAGATGAGTTAAAAAGTTTAAAGTCTAGAAAAGATGCAGAGCTGTCATTTCATAAAATGCTTATCGCTAAAAATGCTGATTTCATAAACAATATTTCGGAAGAATTTAAGGATTATTACAGCGTGGTTGACCAAGAAGAAATTTTACAAAAACTTGAAACATCAAAAAATAATTTTATTGCCCTATCTCTTGAACAGAAAGGTATTATCAATTCAGCATTATTTTGCCAGGAGATTGCCATATACCTACTGGGTAAATATAAAGAAAGATTTGAGATATATGAAAATACAAAAATTGAAAAAGTTATCCTAAAAGAAGACCATGCCCTACTAGATGCAGGACAAGCTGTAATAGAATCAAAAAAAATTATCTTATGTACAAATGGTTTTGAAAACATCGAAATTTTTAATAAAAGTGGGCTTGATATTGATACCAAGTTTCATCACTTTATAAACGGAGTGGTTGCCCGAATGTCCGGTTATCTTGAGGAAATGAATAAGCCTCCAGCAGCCATTAATTACTATATTGAGGAAGAAGGTGGTTTTGATAATATGGAGGACCCTTATTTTTACCTGACAAGAAGAAAATATGAATTTGAAGAGGGCAAGGACCACAATCTTATAAGTTTGGGTGGACCCCAGCACGGTATCGCTGATAGGGAAGAATATCTATTTGAATTTGAGTATGTGGATGAGGTACAAAGTGAAATCGATGAATTTGTAAGATCTTTATATGAAGTCGAGCCAAACAAAAAAATCGAATATATATTCACTTGGCATGGTTTGATGGGCTATACCCCTAGCGGTGTAAGAATAATCGGCGAAGAGCCAAAAAACCCAATACTTTTATACAATTTGGGCTGTAATGGTGTCGGAATATTGCCTTCGATATATGGGGGAGAAAAGATTTCTCAAATATTAAACGGAGAACAGTTTCCGGTTTCTATTTTTGATCCCCAGTAACTACTCCTTAGGGTGAGCTTTTTGTGTTCGGTGTATTATATCTCCGTTTTGAATGGGCACAGTTTTAATTAGCCTGATGATTTCGTCTTGATCGTCAGTAATATTATAAAGCTTAAGATCTTCAGGGATTATAGATCCGCGTGAAAGTAACTCACTTTTAATAAACAGATCGAGCTTGTTCCAATAATCGCTTCCTACACAAATAATCGGTACACCGGTTATTTTACCGGTTTGAACGAGGGTTAGAATTTCAAAGAACTCATCCAAGGTTCCATACCCACCTGGGAAAAAAATAAAAGCCTCGGCTGAAAACGCCAGACAAACTTTGCGTACAAAAAAGTAATAGGACCTTATCTCTTTTGTAATATATTTATTTGCTGTTTGCTCAGTAGGAAGAGAAATTGTTAAGCCGAGCGAGTTTCCGCCAGCCTCAAATGCTCCTCTATTTGCTGCTTCCATTATTCCGGGACCGCCTCCCGATAATACAGAGTAGCCAAGCTCCTTGACTACTTTATATGCGAGAGATCGGGCGCTCTCATAATACGGGTTATCTTCTTTACACATCGTTGATCCAAAAAAAGTTACAGAAGTTGGATAATCTCCTAGAAATTCAAATCCATCAGTAAATTCTTTGGTAATTTCACTGACTCGCTCTCCGGCAATTTTCTTAAGATCCTCTCTATTGAGAGTAAACACTTGTTTGAGAGCTTCTTTTGCAACTTCGGCCTTGTCATCGCCAGAAGCTTTAATATCATTGGTATTGTCCATGGGCAATATAATAACATCTAATTCTACTTTTAAAATCCTATCTATGCTTTATAATTGAATTGATAGTAATAAATATAAATATGACAATAAACAAATGGATTGCTGTAGCAGGGGGAATTCTTTTAGTAGCATTCTTCCTTTACGGGAATGTAGTTATGGATTTATTCAGGGGAAATAATACAAATTCTGTGCCTATGCAACAAACAAGCGGTATCATTATAGAGGACTTAGTAGTAGGTCAAGGGGAAGGGGCGGTAGTTGGAGACACAACTATAGTGCATTACGTGGGCAAACTAACAACCGGACAGGTTTTTGATAGCTCAAGAGATCGCAATCAAACCTTCCCCGTAACTCTTGGTCAAGGACGCGTAATCAAAGGGTGGGAAGAAGGTCTACTGGGCATGAAAGTTGGAGGGACTCGACGTCTAACAATTTCTCCTGAGTTGGCATATGGACCAAATGATTACGGACCCATTCCCGGTAATTCGACCCTGATATTTGATATTGAACTGATTGATATCGTAAAACCGGCAATTCAATAAACTTTATGGAGATAGATATTAAAAATCTCCATCACGCTTATTTCCTATTGGGAAATAAAAAAGTAGCCGAAGATTTTCTAAATGAATTGTTTGTGAAATTGAACGTAAAAATAACCGGAAATCCCGATGTTATTTTCTGGCGGGATGTTGTGCTCGGAATAGATCAAGCAAGAAACCTAAAATTGCGATCAGAATCAAAAGCTTTTGGTGATAAGAAAATTTTTGTCATAGCTTCTCAACAAATTACTCCTGAAGCACAAAATGCATTATTAAAAATATTCGAGGAACCAAGGCCAAATACACATTTCTTCATATTAGCCGATAGAAACATTCTAATTGAAACCTTGCTCTCAAGAATGAATGTAGTCAGATTAAATGGAGAACAAAATCTAGAAATAGAGGCGCAAAAGTTTTTAAAATCAAATGTTGCCAATAGGTTAGTGTTGGTTAAAGAAATAATTGCAAAAGATGAATTTGATTTGCCCACTTTCTTAGATGATATTTTATCAGAGATGAGAAATTACAAAAAAAGCATCAAATATCAAAAAATTGTATTCAATGTTTCTTTGTTTGCAAATGATTCTGCAGCAAATAAAAGGCTAATATTGGAACACCTTGCACTTTGCCTGCCCGAAAGCTTAGAATAAAGACATGGTTTATAACTTTAATCCTTTTACAACCTCCTGCGATTCTTCTTTTGAATGGTTGAAGAAAGAATACTCGGGACTAAGAACAGGCAGATCAACGCCTGCTATTTTGGACGCTGTAATGGTCGAAGCATATGGATCAAGAGTGCCAGTGAGTCAGATGGCAAATATTACTATTGAAGATATTAAAACCATCAGAGTGAGCCCGTGGGACAAGACAACCATAAAGTCCATAGACTCGGCAATAAGGGAATCTAATTTGGGACTATCTGTCAGTGTCGATGGTGAGGGGGTGAGAGTTTCCTTTCCTGAGCTTACATCAGATAGGAGAATGACTCTTATAAAGCTTTCGAAACAAAAACTTGAAGAAGCCAGAATATCACTTCGGGGAGAAAGAGAAAAAATCCTAAGCGATCTAGATAAATTAGAAAAAGAAGGAGAAATATCTAAAGACGACAAGTTTCGCCTCAGAGAAGAATTACAAAAACATGTAGATGATGCCAATAGAAAGTTAGAGGAGATGGCAATTACCAAAGAACAAGAAATATCCGAATAATGTCAATATTAATTTTTATAATCATACTGAGCCTTTTGGTAATCGTTCACGAAGCTGGACATTTTTTTATGGCTAAATATTTTGGTATCAGAGTGGACGAATTTGGCTTAGGGTATCCTCCTAAAGCAAAAAAACTTTTCACCTGGAGAGGAACTGTATTTACTTTAAATTGGCTTCCGTTTGGAGGATTTGTAAAAATCTTTGGAGAAAATCCAAGTGAAGATATCGATGAAAAGATAGAAGGACCTGTTGCTCCAGGTGTGAGGTTTACAACCAAAAATCGACCTATTCAGGCTGCGGTATTACTCGCTGGAGTGACTGCCAATTTTTTGTTTGCATGGCTACTTATATCAGCAGGTTTTATGTCTGGCCTACCTGCGCCTGTCGGTGTATCCCTTCCGGTTGAAAATGCCGAAACAGTCATTACCACTGTTATTCCAGGATCTCCAGCAGCAGAGGCGGGACTAAAGTCCGGCGACACTCTAGTATCTTTGTCGCGCGGAGAAAACATTATAGAAGCTACGCCTGAAACAGCATCAAGTTTTATTTCAGAATCAAAAGAACCTATAACGTTTAATATAAGACGAGGAGAAGAAAATTTATCTAAAACCCTCGTGCCAAAAGATGGCATTGTAGCTGAAAAGCTTGCAGTAGGAATTGCCATGGATAATGTGGGCATTGTAAAACTCTCCCCATTAAAAGCTGTTTACCACGGGTTGTTAACCACAGTGGAACTTACTTGGCTTACAGCAAAAGCTTTGGGCACTTTTATTGCTCAAGGAATAATGGGCAAGGGAGATCTATCTCAAGTCACAGGGCCTGTAGGTCTAGTCAGCATGGTGGGGGATGTTTCGCAATTGGGATTTGTTTATCTCCTTTCGTTTACAGCTTTAATTTCAATAAATCTAGCAATTGTAAACCTAATTCCTTTTCCTGCATTAGATGGTGGACGACTGCTATTCGTTTTGGTCGAATCAATTATCAGAAGGCCTGTGCCAGCAAGGGTATTTAATGCTGCAAATACTTTAGGTTTTGGAATCTTAATTCTTCTGATGCTACTGATAACATTTAGAGATGTTAAAAATTTACTTTAATATTTATGAAATTTGAAGGTTTAAACACTAATGAAGCTCTACCAAATGCGGAACTCACTCCGGCGGAGCTTCTATTACTTAGAACTCAAATGCAGATGGCACTTGCCTTTACAAAATTACCTGATGCAACAGAAAAAGAAGAGGAGGCAATAATTAGTTCAAGATTATTAAAAAACAGAGAAAAGTTTAATATTGTTTTTGATGAACTTCTGAAAAATACCCCTAAATTACTTAAACTATGGTCGGAAGATTCAAACAGTCTATTAGAAACCATACAAAATCGAATAGATTTAATTCCTAAATTACCTGAAAAAGTTAAAGAGTGGAAGGAAGAAAATGAAGAAGAAAGAGTGGCGGCATAACAAAACGCCCTTAGAGATAAACTCTTGGGCGTTTTTTGTAACTATCGGGATCTTCGTCCCTTCCTTACCTGCGAAAGTCCAATGATAGCCCTATCGTGAGATAAGGGGCGAAAATTGATTCCCGACATAAGCCATGAAAGAAATCTAAGCATTTAACCTCCTTAGGTGAATGTGCCAAACTAACTGTATTTAATTATAGCACATCAATTAAAAAAGTCAATAAGGTAAAATAATCTTTGTTTAAGAGCCTAATTTTAGGTAATATAGATAAATGAAACAAAGCCAACTATTTACCAAAACTCGGAAAGAATCACCAAAAGATGAAGTCTCTAAAAATGCAGAGCTACTGATAA
>JALYQT010000005.1 GCA_030855685.1 bacterium
AGCCCCTATAACTTCTCGAGGTTTTGCCCCAGAACCAGGTCCAATGACCCCATTTTCCTCCAGAAGGTCGATAAGGCGAGCGGCTCGAGCATAACCTATTCGAAGCTTTCTCTGTAGATAAGATGTAGAAGCTTTACCTGCTTGCATCACAATTTCGCGAGCCTCCTCATAGAGCTCGTCATCGTCTGCGCCACCTTTGTCGTCATCGCCGATAGTGGCAGAGAAGATGGCAGTTTCGTTTTGTGTATTACTAAAATCTATCCCGCTATTTAGCTCATCTTGGTATGCATCGGTAAGATACTTTACAACCTTTTTAACTTCATTTTCAGAAATATAAGCAGATTGTATGCGCTCGGGCTTAGACATTTCTCCAGACTGATAGAGCATATCTCCAGCACCGAGAAGCTTCTCAGCCCCAGCTCCATCTAGGATTGTTCTTGAGTCTATTTGAGATGAAACCTGAAGAGCAATTCGCGAAGGAACGTTTGCTTTAATGAGCCCTGTAATAACATTTACAGAAGGCCTCTGTGTTGATAGAAGTAGGTGAATACCAACCGCTCGAGACATCTGAGCGAGTCTTATGATGGACGCTTCAAGTTCTCGAGGATATGCCTGCATAAGATCAGCTAACTCATCAATGATTATCACAATGTAGGGCATCGGATCCGGAGTTTCCTCGACAGTTACATCGACTTTACCTTCCAATTTCTTTAATTTCGGCAAAAGAATATTTTTATGATACGAGTCGATATCACGTACGGTATTTTTTTCTAGAACATCATACCTTCTATCCATCTCTTTTCCTGCCCATTTTAATGCAAGGATAGCCTTTTTGGCGTCAGTTATAACAGGAGTTAATAGGTGAGGGATCTTGTTATATAAAGTTAGTTCAACTCTCTTTGGGTCTATCATCACAAACTTAAGGTTTTCAGGTGGGTTTCTATATATAAGCGAGTTTACAATAGCGTGAATAGTGACCGATTTTCCTGACCCAGTAGCACCCGCAATGAGGCAATGCGGCATTTTAGCAATGTTTGCAAATCTTGAGGCACCAGAGATATCTCTACCAAGAGATACTAAGAGTGGTTTGTCAGACTTAGCATATTCACTTTCAGAAAGTAGGCTCCCCAGTCCGATCATAGCCTTAGTAGTATTAGGCACTTCTATTCCTACAAGAGATTTACCAGGAATAGGCGCCTCAATACGGACAGGATGTGCAGCAAGGGCTAGCTCCAGGTTATTTTGTAGCCCTAATATTTTTGAAAGTTTAACACCTTCTGCTGGTTTTAATGCATAACGAGTAACAGAAGGCCCTATGGAGATCTCATCCATTTCTACCACTATTCCAAAATTTAAAAGCGTACGTTTTATTAGATTTGCATTTGCTTTTATATCTCCAACTCCTGGCTTACCGCTATCACGCTCAAGGAGAGAAAGGGGTGGGGGAACCCAGGCTTTCCCTACACTTCTAGTTTGCATAGGCACGAAAGTCTCCGAGTCCTCACTTTTTGAAAACAGCTTCTTGCTTGCGACAACAGCTTCTTTAGGTTTATCACTCTTATCTTTTTCCATTGATTCTACAGCCCGCTCTATAGCAAGAGCTTCACCAGGAAGAACCGCATCTCTAGAGAGATTTTTTCTAAAGAGTCTTGTGTAAAGAGATACGATATCGAGTTTAAGTGTCGAATCAAATATTACAAGTATTGAAATAACTATCATTGCTACCAAGATAAGCATAGAAGCATAAAGATCAAAGAACTTCAGAAGTGGCCTTGAGATAAGATCCCCTATGATTCCACCGGCAGTTGGGAAGAGTAGTCCAATAAGACCGAGTGTTGAAAAATAAAACAGTACTGACCCTACAGCCTGTACTGTTGCCACGACCCTTTCTCGAGCCTTAAAGAATGAAACGCCAAGCATAAAAAATACAACTGGTATGAGGTAAAAACCAATTCCAAATAAATACGAAAACAGTCCATAAATGCTACCCCCCACACGACCCCCTTTATTGAATGCAGCCATCAAGAAAAATATTGTCATCACAAAGGAAAAGATACCCAAAATAGAATTTAAAGTTTCCTTAGATATGTTTGGAATAAGATCAACCTTTTCATTTTTAGGTTTTCTTTTATTGCCACTAGTTTTCTTACCCTTTTTAGCCATTTATTATTACTTTATTTGCTATCTATATTAACACATGGTGTATATAGATTATTTGGTTTGCTATAACTGTCCCTTATGTCCTATAATCAAAGTACTTGCTATAAAGGACATATTATGGTATAATGGACATGTTAAATATAGGACAGTTTTTGAGTCATTAATTTAATAAAAACCATGGAAAAGGACGAAAATAAAAACATTATCTTAAAAGAAGCCGATATTAAAGCTCCTGACGGGGCTTTAAGGTATTTTTCTAATGACTCTAATTTTGTCTTTATACTGAAAAAGACAGAAAAGCTTTCTTCAGCCCTATATCTTATAACTAGTTTTTTCGATAAAGAGGAGCCACTGAAGTGGGCACTCAGGTCACTTGCTGGTAAGCTTTTGTCGTCTAGTCTTTTACTAAAGGACCCACTGTCCTCTAGAAAAGAAGAAACAATTATTGAAACAGAAGGAATAATACTTGAAATAGAAAGCACTCTTTTGGTTGCAAAAAATGCAGGTTTGATATCAGAGATGAATCATAAAATTATCAGCAAGGAGTTCACTTTATTTGCAGAAAGTCTCTCGGCCATTAGTGAAAATTTAAATCAAGTAAAAGTTAAAAATATAAATGCTGAATATTTCAAAGTCTCTGTAGCTGAGCCAAAAGTAAATGAAGAAAAGCGCCCAAGTACCGCTCGAAATAATGACCTTAATATAGAAAATGACTCAGATAATAATACTAGCGAGCCGATACAATTAAATGTCCTAAATGACCTTCAAAATAAAGCGGGTGAATTGTCTCTAAGTGATAAAAGTCAAAAAATAGATGAATCTGTTCTTGCGAGATCGCCTCACAACAAAACTTTTAACAACAATAAAAACACTCAAGGATTGAAGGAATTTGGCGCTGTAGCTGTAAAAAAGAATAGCAGACAGAGCATTATAATTACCCTTCTTAGACGCAAAAAAGAGATCATGATAAAGGACGTTTCTCCCTTAATACACGGTTGTAGCGAAAAAACTATACAACGCGAGCTTTTGTCGATGGTTGATAAAGGAATTCTTAAGAAACAAGGAGAAAAAAGATGGAGTAAATACTCACTCTCATAACTAAATTTTACCCATAAAACGTTTGACTACACCAATAAATCGATATATACTGATCTTACGACTCAAGTTTAAGGAAGCTTTAAGGAAGCGTAAGTTTTTTTAGATTGTGAGTTATCCACAAAAAATTTAGGCACTTTAGATTGCTCTCCCATATAATATTGGGGTGCATATTAATTAACAGCAAAGTCCTGACAAATTTATTAATTTGGAAGGGCTTGCCGGCGAAGGCTTATCCGTCGTCGGCAATTAACACCCGCAATTCTATTCCGAAAATATTAAAAATAATGGAGTAGGGTATGCGCATTAAAATTTAAATTAAAAATGTTAAAAACAAGAAAGGCATTCTTAGGTCTTGCTTTTGCTTTCGCTCTTGTGGTCGGTGGTGCATCAAGTGCATCCGCTGCAACATCAGCTGAGCTTCAAGCACAGATCAATCTGCTTATGGCACAACTTGCAGCAATGCAAGGTCCAGCAGTAACAGTTTCTACAACTTTCACAGCTGACCTTACAATGGGAAGCACAGGTACTCAGGTTGTAGCACTTCAGACATTCCTAGAACAGAAGGGATACCTAGTTATACCAGTTGGTGTTTCTAAGGGTTACTTCGGTGCACTTACACGAGCAGCGGTAGTTCGCTTCCAGCTTGCAAACGGTATAGCACCAGCAGTTGGTTACTTCGGTCCACTTACACGTGGAAAAGTTAACGCAATGCTTATCAATAGTCCTGGAGGAGGAACAGTTGTCGTAGTTCCCGGATCATCTATCCCAGGTTGTGGATCAGGAGCAGCATTCAGCTCAACAACAGGTCAATCCTGTTCAGCTGGTACACCAACAACTCCTGGAACCCGAACAGAAGGACAACTTGAAAATGAGGAACAACTAGGAGCTATCGGTAACGAAGACCTAGAAGAAGGAGATGACGATTCAGAAGTTCTAGGTATCGAATTCGATGCCGAAGATTCTGACATGATGATCGACCGTGTTGATGTTGATTTCGAAGTTACTCCAGTTACTGGTGGTAACAACAACCTTGACCAATATGTTGATAGCGTAAGCATCTGGCTTGACGGCGAGGAGCTTGACACTATGGACGTAGAAGATGCTGATGAGGACGATGATGTATATTCATTCCGATTCACAGGTCTAAAGGGAATGGTTGACGAAGGAGACACAGCAGAACTAGTAGTTTCAGTTAATGTTGTATCCAACCTTGATGGTGATGACGCTGGTGCTTCAATTGAAGTTACTATTCCTGTAGATGGTATTCGTGCAACTGATACAAAAGGTATCTCTGACGAATATTTCGGCAGTTCATTCTCCGAAGACTTCACAGTTGATGAAGCTGATGGTGGTGAATTAGAAATTTCAGAAGACTCAGATCAGGAAGCTATGGACGTTGAAGTTGATGAAGATGAAGATACAGATGATGTTGAACTTCTTACATTTGAACTTGAAGCCCAAGATTCTGATATTACAGTTGACGAAATTCCTGTAACTATCACTACTGTTGGTGCAAGTAACTCACAAGTACTTAGAAATCTTGCTCTATACCAAGGATCAACACTTCTAGATACTAAATCAGTTACAGGTACAACAACTTCAGGATCAGTAACATTCGATGATCTCGATATTACAGTTGATGCAGATTCAACAGATACCTTTACTATCAAAGCAACTGTAAACAACAGTGCTACAACTTCTGGTGCATCAGGATTCGACCAAGGAGACACAGTTGTACTTTCAGTCGCTGGTTCAGGTATTGACGCTGAAGACGAAATGGGAGATGACGTAACTGTTAGCGGTACAGCTACTGGAGAAGTAATGACATTCCGATTAGAAGGAATCATAGTTACTCTAGTAAGCGTTACTGAACTTCCAGAAACAGTTGATGGAGGAGCTGACCGAGCAACCTTTACTCTCAAGTACAAAGTTGAAGCCTTCGGTGAAGATGCTTACATCATTGATGAAGCAACTCGTGATGACGACGGTACATATGGAAATGCAACTGGTAACAATTACGGAACAGGTTCAACAACTTCTTCTGTAGCTGATGACCTAACATCTACTGCAGATGACATGGGTGCAACATTCCTAGTTGAAGAAGGTGAGGAAGAAACATTCACACTTACAGTTGTCGTAACTGGAGGAGGTGGATTCTCTCAAGTTGAATTGAAGGCAATTGAATTTAACGATGCTAATAGCACTACATCGACAACATTCTACACTTCAAATCTTGAAGACTTCGAATCTGATCCTGTGTTCATCGCTAACTAATCTAATTAGTTAACATGAAACTCACCGAGTAATCGGTAAGTGGAAAAGACAAAAAACCACCCTCCGGGGTGGTTTTTTGTAACTTTAAAAATTGATTTTGATGAAAATATTTTATTTACATTTGGTTGTCCGCCAAATATAATACATATATGAAAAAAATTATTATAGCTATGCTTGCGCTGTCGTTTTTAGGAATACCACAAGGAAAGGTAAATGCACAAGGAACAGTTGTTATTACACCTTTGGCTTCTTCCTCTCAAAAAGTGGGATCATTTGAAGTAAACACAAAGGGTATTTATAAAATCTTAAACACTAACATTACTCGATTTGATTTTGAGACTAACGAAATTGCCGATATTGAGAAAATAGGTTATTGGAAGATTAGAATTACTTGTGAAGAAAACGCTAATGTAAGTGCTGCAGGAATGATGAATCACTGCGGTCAAGCCTTAAACTTTCTCCCAGGGCAAACCCCTAGTGCATTTTCGCTTTTCCTAACAAAATCTAAAGATGAGGATGTTAAATTTTCATTTAAGCTAAAGGCATATGATAAAGCTGGCAAATGGCTTAACTCTGAGAAAAAAGCATTTCTCTGGTAGACTGTTTTACATAAGACCTCCCTTGGAATTACCAAGACCCGGCCTTGGTAGGGCGCGCGCCAACAAAACTTAATTAATCTCAATAAACAATCTAAATTTTTAAAAAAGATAATTTTATGAAAATCTTTGTTTTTAGGATATAATATGAAATGTAGGATAATTTACCTATACTGACATACCGCCTAGACTGCATAGCTTGAAAGATTACTATAAATCAAATTGTTACTCAAAAAGCCTTTGTTTATAACGCATATTGGCGTGTCATACAAAGCATAATTAAGAATTAAAAATGTTTAAATTAAAAAAAATTAGGTTCGGAGCCTTATTTTTAGGTCTATTTTTTGCATTTGGACTTTCGGGGATGGAAGCTGAGGCTGCATTCTTCGATAGTTTATTGCAAAAAACTTCCATAATAAAAATAGATGAGCCGATAGAAGTAAAAACTGAACCCATAGTTAAAAATCCAAATAGTTGTCAGTTCAAATGGCAGGAGAACTTAAAGGTCGGCTCTGTTGGTGATGGAGTTTTAAAACTCCAGATTCTTTTGAATTCTGACCCTGAAACGGCGCTAGAGATAAAAGAAAAAGAAGCCGGATCTAAAGGATTTGAGAGTAAGTATTTTGGTAAAGCTACTGAGCGAGCGGTGATTAAATTTCAAGAAAAATATCGCAAAGAGATACTCGATACATTTAATGTAAACCAAAATGGAACAGGTTTTGTTGGACCACTAACAAGATCAAAATTGAATACTCTTTGTGGAAATGAGGGTGTGAGCCTCGGTGGATTTAAAATCATAGAAACTCCAAATCAAAAAGAATTAACTAATGTAGAAGTTAGTAGAGTTAGTGCGACTCCAAATATTTCTCTTTTTTCTTTTGATATAGTTTCTTCAGGGCAAGCTTTAGTTATAAATGAATTACCGATAACCCTACATACAGAAAAATCTTCTAACGCGGCTGTTACCAAAAAACTTGAACTTTACCAAGGTGAGAGGATAATTGGCACAAAATCAATTACTAGTAACCAAGGAACATCGACCGTAACTTTCGGAGATCTAAATATTAATATTTTAGAAAACGGAAAGGAGACATTTACCGTTAAAGCTACAATTGGAAGCATAAGGGCAGGAGGCTTTAGTGAAGGTGACTTCGCTCAAATTATAGTAAATGGCTCTGATATTAAAGCAACGGACGGAGCTGGAAATAATATTTTGGGCAGTAGATTGACTTCTAGTGGTCGCACCGTCTTTAGAACCAAAGGTATTAGTGTTGAGTTTCTAGATAGTAAAGAATTATTTACTAAGGATGAAGATTCTGGTAACAGTGGTGTTTTCACAATGCAGTATAAGGTTACTTCGTTTGGTGCCGACTCACTTATAGTCAACAATGTTACAAGTGATACAGACGGCATAAATGAAATGGGGGACGGAAATGTGTTTACAACTACTGGAACTTCAACCATCAGAGCCTCGGGTCTGACTTCTACTGCAGAAAATAAAGCTAAATCGTTTTTGGTTAAAAAGGATACAACAGAAACTTTTACACTAACTGTAGTAAAAACAGGCGGTGGCTTTTCTCAAGTAAGGCTTATGGCGATCGAATATACTCCAACCAACTCTTCATCAGGCGTTTTCTATAAATCCAATCTAGAAGACTTTGAGACAAACCCTCTCTATCTAGAGGCGAATTAAGCTGACAAATAAAACCTGCTTATAAAGAGAAGGAACAAATAAATTAATAAAATAGTTATCCCCAGTTTTACCAAGCCCTCCCCTTGGTAAGGCTAGTTTGGTGTTATTCACAGAGCTGTATTGAGTGGTAGGGAAACATGGGTATAATTATCAAATGATTTATCTTAGCTACTTTGATCGAGATTTTTTTAAATTCTTGATCGGTTTTATCGGTATTGTTTCTCTAAGTGTTTCGTTAATTATCTTTACAAACGCATATCATTGTAAATCTTTAGTTGAAAATGAAATCACCTCTCAAAACCAAGCGAGTTCTATGTGCTAGTTACAAATTTTAAATATCTTTAAAAAACAACCACTGAAAGATTGAGGAATTAGGGACGTTTTTAGTACTTATGGAATCAAAAATACAGAAAAAACGAAAAATATTACCATTATTAGCCATATTACTACTGAGCGGGGTTCCATTATTTGCCGATGCAAGTCACATACTAAGCAAATATAAAGACGGAGACCTAAATAGAAAACATAGCACTTGTAAAATTGATTGTGTGTGCAACGACAGAAATTATTCTGAATATAGATGGAGGGAAAGGGAACCTGAAGTAAGAGGAGTAACATATTACAGAGAACCAAGACCAACATATCCTACCTACGATCCGCAAGAATCATACAGAGACTATTATGGTGATCGGCCAAAAGGACCA
Source organism: bacterium (assembly GCA_030855685.1). Taxonomy (GTDB): domain Bacteria; phylum Patescibacteriota; class Minisyncoccia; order Phycocordibacterales; family Zambryskibacteraceae; genus JAIFWN01. The sequence goes on from JALYQT010000005.1 coordinate 8,526, forward strand.
CCAGCATGGGATACATACAATAACTATTATTCTAACGAACCCAAATATTCTCGAAGATCTTCCGGCGGATTATCACCATATCCTGGACCCGCAAGACCTCATGGTCCTCCAGCTTGGTAAGAAAAAAACCATTCGTTAGAATGGTTTTTTGTGAACCTACATAGCGGGAATAGAAGGTTCTCTATACATTGCAACTCCAACCCCAGCGGCTACAGTCATTTCAAGATCTGGATATATTGGAAAATTCATCTTGAATTGAGCGTTGAAGTTTTCTTGGACTTGTTTTAGTCCAGGAAAACCCCTCTCCGCACCTATCACAAAACGTACATTTTCATCCCAATCAAGATTTGTGCGCCATTCGGCAACTTCTCCTCGAGTATCTCTGGCGTACGGATCTCCATCGACCCTGGGATTTTTTTACTTTCCTCTGGTAGCCAACAGATTATACATCCGCTTCGAGCACCACGACCGGTAAGATAAAGTCCGTTTCTCTCCCATGAAGTTTGCGAGGTTGATACTGAGTGATCGCGGAGGAAATATCGCTTGAGTATGTGGTTCTCTGACCATCGATTGGGAACAATGATAGCGAATTCCTGACCACCCACTTGTTCGAGAAGCTTGTGGCACGCAAGAGTTTGCCAATTATCACCGCCAAGCACTGGACCCATCAGATAGAACATCGGAATGTTCTCTAAGTCAGTGATAGGCACCTTTGGGACGTAGATTTTCAATAAATCTCCTATGTCGTCTGCATGCAAAATAGCATTTAGACAAGAAAGGTCAACAATCTTTTATTTACTTTTAAAAATATAACAGTAGATTGTATAGAGAATGGAAACTTCAACCTGAGGAAACGGTGCCAGAAAATCAAAATTTTTTCCCAGAGATAGAAGGATTAGATCTTGATATAGCTAGATTAATTAACACCTACAAGGACCCTGAGGGATTGGTATTAGTTAAGGTTATTACCAACACTCATACCTACTACGCAATCTATTCTTTCATTGATCAAACCGTTGATCACCGGTCCACAAGAGTGATAAAGGGAACAAGGCTCTTTGGTGATAATTTTCGATCAGTTGATGATCCGAGATCGACACTCGAAACATCTCTTTCTCGGCACTTCGATCCCGAAGGAGAGTCGTACTTTCGTTTTGAAACGCTCGATCTCTCTAAAGAGTCCAAAATGTAAGACAAAAGACCACTAAAACGTGGTCTTTTTTATCCCTAATATATCCCCACAAATAAAGCTTTAAATGTTGTTGACACCCCAAATCCATTCATATATAATTGCCCTTACACAAATGTTTAGTAATCCTAATTTTTTCAAAGCGGTATAGATGCCAGTTTTCACTGTTATCTAAGATACCCCGCTTTGAAAAAAGCGGGGTTTTTCTTTGCTCTATCGGGGGTTTCGGGAAGCTTTCGGGCCGAACGGAATCCCCGATAGATTACGGAAAAAGATTTCTT
>JALYQT010000027.1 GCA_030855685.1 bacterium
CTAAAGCGTAGGCACTAGAATATATTCCACCTAACATAATAATAATTCCCGCTAACTGAAACAGTTTATTTTTTTGCATACTTTAAGTATGGCATCAAATGGTGTGTGTGTCTTGAATACGTTTTAAGGCTTTTTTCATATAGCTGGCCGTCTCGGGCTGGTACGGTGGCTTACCAAGCCCTGCCTGACGGAATAGCTACATTTTACACGATTCAATCGACGCGTCTCGAGCGCTAAATTTATTCGTTAGTTAATCCGTATTCATTTAGGACCTTTTGTATTTCATCAATATACACATCCACATTATTTTGCGGAATAAATAACCTTTTCTCATTCATTGGACTAGAATCTGTTACTACAATATAGATAATCGTACCCAAGTTTCGGGTTTCGTTGTCCTCCCAAAAGGATTCTGTATTTAATAGCTTTTGAGCTGCCTTGGAATTCAAATGGCCCAAAGTCTTCTTAAGTGTCTCATCTTCGGTACTTTTTGGATTTTCTTTTTTTGTACGGATATACAGTTCTACCATTTCCTTAGCCATAGTCCTGGCTAATGTCCTGTTCCCAATTGTAGAAAATCTCTTTAGAAAATTCATGCTTCTTATTTTAATCTAGTAACTCAATCTTGTATAATTAGATCATGCACAATGCGTCTTGAGCGCGATAACCTAGCTCTTGTTGGCTGGGAGACAGGGAATCGAACCCCGATTAAAGGCTTCAAAGGCCTCTGTCCTACCGTTAGACGATCTCCCAATATAAATGCCTCAATATAGTGCCTTAAAATTGACTCTTTTTCAAATTACTCAGCTTTTATCGAATCAGCTAAAGCAAGTTCAAGTGAAAGCTCTGGTATAGAAGTCCTGTTAATGTCTTCATACGCGGTAATAAAACGAATTAAAATATCTGAGGTAAATGACTTCCCTGCTCTATCACTCAAACCCTGCAGAAACTTAAAGTCATCTTCTGAAACTTGCGATTTGATATTATCCTCCATTCCCGCTTTCAGACGAAGTAAAAATAAATATCTCAAACGCTCAATAATTAATTTTATAAAAAGTTTAATGTCTATATTTTCTTGCCGAGCAAGAGCTACTGCTTTTAACCCTTTTTCTAAATTCTCATTGACAATAGACTCTAAAATATTTCTTACAAGTTCAGCTTTGGGCGCCCCTGTAACTAATTCAATTTCTTCTCGAGTTATATTTTTATCTGTTGTGGAAGATATTACTTTTTCAAGTATTCCGTGGGAATCTCGAAAAGAACCATCCCCAAGAAGTGCTATGAGTTCTGCCGCATCTTTCTCGAGTGTAATTCCCTCTTTTTTGGCGATGTTTAAAGAAAATTCTGCTAATACCTTTTGACTTGGCTCTTTGAAAGTAAAAATCTGACATCTTGAGATAACTGTTTCTGGAACTTTGCCCAGCTCTGTCGTTGCAAGAATAAATACAACATGGGCAGGCGGCTCTTCTAGGGTTTTTAGAAAAGCATTCCACGCATCTTTGGTGAGCATGTGGACTTCATCAAAAATATAAACTTTATACTTTGATTCAAATGGAAGAGTTGAAACGCTATCGCGAATACTTCGTATATCATCTATACCACGATTTGAAGCTGCATCCATCTCATATAAATCGCCATCAGTTGTTCCTATTTCTCGAGAAAGTATACGGGCTACAGAAGTTTTACCTGTACCGCGTGACCCAGAGAAAAGATACGCGTGAGATATGTTACCGAGTTTAATAGATCCTTCCAAAACTTTTATTATATGATCTTGGCCTACTACATCCTCAAAAGTTTGAGGTCTATATTTTCTATAAAACACTCCTGTGGGCTTGCTCACTCCCTCTTTTTTATCAGTATTAATTTTTTTCATTGTATCAAGTATAGCAAATCGCATTAAAATATGGATAAGAAAAAGGGTCCATACTTTCGTATGGACCCTAACGCCAAATGACGTTATTGCGAGATTGTGATTCCAACCCCACTCACATACCCGCCCTGACCATCTCCGCGTGGGAAATCGCCAAATCGAGTGTGATTGAATTCAGTTGCGAACTCCGACAAACTGGAGTTCATCATATTGCTACCCAACGTGGTAAACGTGCCGCAGAACTTAACGGCAGCGTTTGCCTCCAACTGAGCGCAAATGATGGCGGATCCTGGAAAAATGTAGGATACCAGTCCAGTACGCAACCCAACGCCGACTCGTGAAGGGTCCGTAGAGAACCACAACACAGTTGTGTTTGTAGTTCCTGTGACTCTTGGAACGAGCTGCAGGGTGGTTCCGGCATAGCCCGAACCAGTTGCTGGTGTGAAAGATAGAGTCATCCCTCCACCAGTTCCAGTCGCTGCAGACACCGTACAAGTCATACGCCCCACTTTCGATGTATTCACCGAGAGCGTGAACGTAAACTCCGTTGTCCCCGGTGCTATGGCAATGATATTGCCCGTGGCATCCACAGCCGCAACTCCTGGGTTACTAGACTTCCACGTTCCACCTGAAGGGGTGGAAGCGGGAGAAATTACCGGCGTCAGTTTGAACGACTGCCCGACCAGCAACTTACAATCTCCCACCGGTACTAAGGTTATAGTTACACCTGAATAATCAGGTGTACCCCCACCGCAATCCGCAACGCTCACACTGTTTGTGAATGCCCGGTTCGTACCGGCGTGTCTGAAAGTAACCGACTGACTTCCAGCCTTCAAGCCAGATGCCACACCCGTCGACGTGACTGAGGCGTTTGCCCCACCCCCGCTCCAGCTTCCTGCTGGGTTGGTGGTCAACGGATAAACCGTTGCCACGAGTTGGACGTTCTGATTGACGCATACGCGGCCGTCCGGAGCGCTAATCCTCACCGAATCCACATGAGATGTGGTGTAAGGACCACTCGGTCCACCACGATCACCTCCTCCGCTGGTTGCGTTCGAGATGGCGGTTACCTTGCAACCACTCATGACAGCGCTCGCCGAAAGCAAAACAAACGTAAGCAAAAGCTTCATCTTCCTCATGATAACCTCTTGGTTTTGTGTATGTGCTGCTAGAAGCCCATTTGGCTTCTTTTTCTTCTGTAGCCTTTTTATCACACTATTAAATACATGTCAAATATTTTTTAGATTAATTTATATAAAAGAAACGACTCCCAGAGGAAGTCGTGTATTAAACAATATATTTTCAGGCGCCCATGGCAGCCCTCATTTGAGTGTCCCTCCACACTTACTGATGTGGAGGGAAAAAGTTATGGATCACCTACCCCGAATCATGGCGTTGCTTCTTCGGACTCCGACCCTGACGGTTGTAACGAGTCAGGTTATAGAGGTAAAGAAGGAACCTTGGGTTTGGAGATTTCATACACTTCTCCGGCGAATTGTACCCTAGACAGATTGTCTGCCTAGATTTCAAACATACTACCTAAGAAAAACAATTGCAAGACGTTGTTAACAGTTTTATAAAAATAAAACGACCTATGATTATTTGGGTCGTTTGTTTCTAAATTGCTTTAATTTAAATGTGGTGCGCCCAGGCTCACAGGTACTGCGAGCCTGGGCAAGGTGCTTCCG
>JALYQT010000028.1 GCA_030855685.1 bacterium
GGGTGGACACAAACTAGTGCGTTAAACATGTGCCTTGCAGCCGCGAGGTAAGGTTGTGGTAAAATATAATAGTTAAAATAATAATAAAAATAATAAAAAAACATGACAACAGAGATAAACAACATGCCAAGTGGAAATGATTCTAGCGCTTCTACTGTCCTTATTTCAGTAGTTGTGGTTCTTCTAATAGGTTTAGCAATATGGTTCTTCGGATTTAGAGGAGCATCTGTACCAGCATCAAATAATGGTGCAACAAACATTGAAGTTAATCTTCCTACTGGAGGAACTGGAGGAACAGGAGGGACGGGCGGAGCACAAGGAGGTGCATCAGGTGGAACTCAATAAATTTGGTTTCAAATCAACAAAAAAACCAGGCACGTGCTTGGTTTTTTTGTTGTCTCTGTGAATTTTGTGTAATATTATAAATTCGCTTACTAAAGTAAGCCAAGATAGCTCAGTTGGTAGAGCACATCCATGGTAAGGATGAGGTCCCGAGTTCGATCCTCGGTCTTGGCTCCAAAATTGTTTAAATAAATGTATAATAATTAATATGTCTGCAGTCGAATTTGAGAGACCGAAAGGTTTCGAATATCATCAGCCAACTATACGAAAAGCCACTCAAACTTTTATGATAGGTCTTCTTTTGCGTACGGGATGGGTAAAAACCAGGGAGCAAGCAACCTATATTTTTATAGGCGTGATTTTAATGAGCGTTCTTTCTACCACCTATATCTTATTAAATGTCGAAGGAAAAAAAATTGGCTCTTTAACCGATCCTGAAACGCAGGCGTATATAGAAATCCTAAACAGAACAACAAATTGATGAAAATTAATAAAAATCATAAAAAAGGATTTACTCTAATAGAATTACTAGTAGTGATTTCTATTATCGGACTACTTTCTTCAATTGTATTATCTGCGACAACAAATGCTCGAAAAAAAACTCGTGACAAGGCGAGATTATCTGAAATTCATCAGATTGCAACCGGGTTGCAGCTATTTGCTTCTGATAATAATGGTTTATATCCATCTACTGGGGCAATTTGGAAATGTCTCGGACACACAAGTCTTCAAAATTGTTGGATCGGAACAACCTATCAAGGTAGTAATTCCGTGAATGCTGATTTGGACAAATTTATAAAAGTACCAGACGATCCTTTAAATAACACAAGTTGTCAGGGTGATGCTTATTTATATAACTCGGACTATACTCCTATAGGTCTTCCCAGAGGAGCATATCTGCATTGGTTTTACGAAGATACTAGTCTAAATACAGCTACAGCCTGTGGTAGGGGGGTTTATGGAGGGACCCTTGCACCGAGTTGCACCAATTATTGTTGGCTCTATGTTGGTCCTTATACTCCTTAACTAATTTCTCCTGCCACCTTAGCTCAGTTGGTAGAGCATCTCACTCGTAACGAGAAGGTCCGCAGTTCGATTCTGCGAGGTGGCTCACAATATGGCAATACCGGAAGAAATAAAAAAGAAAATAGAAGAGATTGAAATCCTGATGAGTCAGGCTGATTTTTGGAGCGATAAAGACCAAGCTCAGGCTACGATTAAAGAACACCAAGCTCTCAAAGACGAATTAGAAGGAGTGGGGAAATACGACAAGGGTAATGCAGTCATGACTATTTTCTCTGGTGCAGGTGGAGATGACGCTGAAGATTTTTCGAGCATCTTACTTTCAATGTATATGAAATATTTTGAGAATAATAGATTTGAATACAATATTTTGCATAAAAACGAAAATGATCACGGGGGCTACAGAAATATAACTCTTGAAATAAAAGGTAAAAATGTTTACGGAATGTTAAAAAATGAATCCGGTGTCCATAGATTGGTTAGGATCTCTCCATTTAATGCAAAATCTCAAAGACACACCTCTTTTTCTATGGTCGAAGTCATTCCAGATTTTGAAAAATTTGATGAAATAAATATTCCTGAAGATGACCTTCGATTTGAATATTCCAAATCAAGTGGACCTGGTGGTCAAAATGTAAACAAAAGAGAAACGGCGGTGAGGGTCGTTCACATACCTACAAACATTGCAGTTCATGTTGAAACTGAAAGGTCACAAGCTCAAAACAAAGAAAGAGCAATATCTCTACTATCTGCAAAACTTTTTAAAATTATGGACGAAGAAAGGAAGGCTAAAGAAAAAGGCATGTATGTTTCAAAGAGCACTCAGATTGAGTGGGGTAATCAAATCAGGTCCTATGTTTTCCACCCATATAAAATGGTAAAGGATCACAGAACAAATGTTGAAATAAGAGATGTTGAAAAAGTTTTAAATGGAGAAATAGATGAATTTTTGGAGGCTGAAAAAGATCTCTAATATTAATCGATAGCTTAAAACCCCAATAAAAATCATGGCGCCTCTTTTTATCACATGTTAAAATAAAAGAATGATTTTCTTTGATAGAGTATCGAAAGTCTATCCGGATAGTTCCGTAGCACTACAGAATGTCACATTGACCATAGAGCCAAAGGAATTCGTATCCATAGTAGGCCAATCAGGAGCAGGAAAAACAACCTTGCTCAAAATGTTTCTTGCAGAAGAGCATCCCACTGAGGGAAGAGTTTTTTATGAATCAACAGACGTTCACGCCCTTAATAAAAAAGAGATAAATAGTTTTCGACGAAAAGTAGGTATGGTATTTCAGGATTTTAGGCTCCTTCCAAATAAAACAGTTTACGAAAACATTGCTTTTACCATGGAGGCTGCGGGAAAAACCGACGAAGAAATAGATGCTGATGTGCCTCATGTTCTCGCGCTAGTAGATTTAACCTCAAAGATCTGGAACTTTCCCAAGGAGCTTTCCGGGGGTGAAAAACAGAGAGTTGCTATCGCAAGAGCTTTAGTAAATCAACCCGACATTCTTATTGCAGATGAACCTAC
>JALYQT010000009.1 GCA_030855685.1 bacterium
ACGGAATTCGGTTTTAATCCAGGTCAAAAAGTAATTGATGTTGGAAGTGGAGGTGGTCATTATACATTCCCACTTTCAAAGTCTGTTGGTAATGAGGGGCAAATTTATAGTTTAGATATAAAAAAAGAGTCTCTCATTGCTTTAAGAAATCAAGCAACCAGAGACGGTTTTAATAATATTGAAGTTATTTGGGGAGATATTGAAAAAATGGGCGGAACTAAACTTAAAAATGAAGTGGTAGACGGTGTTGTATTTTCAAATCTTTTATTTCAGTTGGCCGACAAAAACACCGCTTTAATGGAAGCAAGTCGAATATTAAAAAATGGAGGAAAACTCTGTGTCGTAGAATGGTCGGAACTATCTTTTATGAGTGGAATTAAGCATGAAGGTCAAAATCTTATTATAAATAAGGAGGATGTAATTAAACTCATAGTGTCAGCTGGCTTTAAACAAGAAAAAAGTTTTGATGCTGGGGAACATCACTACGGACTTGTGTTTTTGAAACCCACATCAACAGCTAGCAACTAAAAAAAATAGCTCATTTTTAAAGTAGAGTTTTTTGATGAGTGTTGTAATTTTGATATTTACCATAGTTTTTGAGGTTGAATTGTTCATTGTTCATTGTTCATTGTTTGCTACACTATTATATATGTCGAAGTTTCAATTTATATTACTTGTAGTTTTTGGAGCTTTTATCCTAATCGCTGTAATGCTTTTTTCTTTTTCAAAAGGATCTGGTACTTCAAGCTATACCGTTTCAATATGGGGAGATATTTCCTCAAATGATTTCAATGACCTTATATATTTAGCTGGATTAAATACCAATAAGGAAATTAATATTAACTACACTGAAATACCAGAGGGTGACATAGATGTAGAATTGACAGAGGCATTAGCAGAAGGTCGTGCTCCTGATGTGGTTTTAATGCCAATAGAAGATTTGTGGAAGAATAGAAATAAATTAACATTGATACCATTTGAAACAATCAATGAAGAAGATTATAAAAACACTTTTATGGAAGCAGGAGAGCTATTTTTGTCCCCCGGCGGTATTTACGCCCTACCGTTAACAGTTGACCCGATGGTTTTGTACTGGAATCGAGACCATCTGACTAAAGCATCTCTCCCAAAACCGCCCCAATATTGGGATGAAATTTATAAATACGCCGAAGCACTTTCAGAAAAAGATGGTGCCGGAAATCTTATAAAAAGCGCCATAACATTAGGAGAATCAAACAACATTCCACATTCAAAAGAAATAATGTCTTTACTAATGCTACAAGCGGGATCACCAATTACAGAGATCAGTAGAGATGAGCTTCGAGCAAAAATCAGCGATAAATTTGATTATACTATTGTGCCCGGTGAAGCAGCTCTTGATTTTTATACACAATTTGCAAATCCTTCAAAGCCCTTTTATTCCTGGAACCGAGCTTTAAGTCCTGCGGCGACAACATTTTCAGCCGGAGATGTAAGTATGTATTTAGGTTTTGCAAGTGAATTAAAAGAATTAAAGGCGAAAAACCCGAACTTAAACATCGGCATAAGTGCCGTTCCCCAATCTCGTGTTTCGGGCAGGTCAGTTACTTTTGGAAAAATAAAAGGCTTGGCTGTAGTAAGGACTTCAAATAACAAAGAAGCATCCCTTTCTGCTATTAAATTACTCGTTACAAAAGATCTGTCAGAAAAATTATCCACCATACTATCTCTGCCACCAGTTAGAAGGGATCTACTAACAAAAAGACCGGCGGACGCAATAATGTCAGTATTTTACACAGCTGCTCTTCAAACTAAAAATTGGATTGATCCCGATAGCCTTGAAAGTGATGTTATATTTAGAGATATGATAAATTCTGTAACATCCGGTAACGCTCGCATTCAAGAGTCAGTAGCCAGAGCCAACAGAGAATTAGATTCCATAATTAAATAAGATGAAAATATCCACTCATATAATATCTTTTTTAATTCTTTCTTTTTTTATTCTACCCCTGATGGTTTCAGCGCAGGCTTTCCCTAATTTGATAGTTTGCGATGGTGTTAAAGATCCATGTACTTTTGCAAAACTTGTGGAGCTATTTCAAGTTGGGTTAACTGCCTTACTGCTGGTTGCCACCATCGTTACCGTTATAGCTATGATTTTAATGGGATTTAGTCTCATGACAGCTCAGGGAAACGAATCGAAATTAAAAGAAGTTAAAAGTAGAGCTGGTTATATAGTATGGGGATATGCATGCATAGTAATAGCGTGGACTGTTGTTTATACTATTCTAAAGGTTTTAATAAAGCCTGAGTATATTGAATATAATCTTTTACAAGCGCCATGATTAAGGAAAGTATTTCAAAAAAAATAATTATTATTTTCAGCTTTGTCTGTGCATTAGCAATTGGAATTTTATACCCAGAAATAGTTATTGCTCAAGTAATAGAATTAAAGAATCCTTTTATAGGAGACGGCAATCTCTATGCATTAGTTAAGGCTTTAATAAATGGGATAGTATTGCCCATAGGAGGTATGGTTGCAGTACTAGCATTCATTTATTCTGGATTTACTTATGTAACTGCTAGAGGAGATGAAACAGCTATAAAAACAGCACATAGAAACTTTTTATACGTCGCAATAGGAACAGCAATTCTACTTG
>JALYQT010000002.1 GCA_030855685.1 bacterium
CGGTGTTTTCTTTTGTGGATGCGACTCTGTCTAAAAATTCAGATTTTCTTTTCGCTTCATTTTTTACGGACTCAGAATACAAGTCATCGTTTGCAGTAACTCTTTTTTCGCCAGCCCTGCTTCGTTCTAAGTTTGAATGAGATGCTATTTCATGATCTCTTAATGAATCGTCATCTCTTGCGGGATAATTTGGTCCTTCAATTGTCATGTTTTAATTATTAAATTTTTGAATAATCTCCATTAATAATAATCGGCTTCATCGCCATTATTTCATCTAAGTAGCCCATTTCGGGTGTTGGATTTAATAAAAAAATCTTTTTGTTTAGGATGTGCGCAAAACCCATTTCTAAAAATGAATTGCCACCTATGTAATTAGAAATGTTTTTTCTGCTCACATTTATTACTAAGATAGCATCGCTCTCTTTAATCTTATGGTAATAATTTGTAATTAAATCATACTCAACTTTATTTCTTGCCGATTCTGAATGCATTCGATCAAAAGTTTCCATCGTTGCATATTCATGGGTAAATTCTGGCAGAACTACTACATGGCCAAATTCAACCAAAGCTTTTTCTGCTTCGACCATCTCCTTTGATGCGGTCATACTGCCACAAATTACAACTTTCATTTTTCAATTATATCAGAAAATTAAATCTCATTTGTCATTTTCCTTAATTCGTATTATATTCACAAGGCTTAACCAAGCGGTTTTTTATTTATAAACTAATAATTATTAATGGAACAATCAATTTTACTTTGGACAACTTTGTCCGGACTCATAGCTCTGGCATTTAGCGGATTTCTAGCCACTCAAATTCTCGCTCTTCCGGAAGGAAACGACAAAATGAAAAGCATCGCTCTTGCTATTAAGAGTGGAGCAAATGCATATCTAATGCGCCAGTACAAAGTGGTGGCACTTGTAGCGGCAATCGTGTTTCTTTTTCTCGGTCTCTATCTATCATGGGAAACTGGATGGGGCTTTCTCCTAGGAGCAATTGTATCTGCACTAAGTGGATACATCGGCATGGCAGTAGCTGTAAGAGCAAATGTTCGTACAGCAGAAGCGGCTCGAAAAGGTATACCGGCAGCTCTCGGCACTGCTTTTAAGGCAGGATCTATTACCGGAATTACAGTAGCTGCACTCGCACTTCTTTCTGTCACTGTATTTTATTGGATGACTGGAAGTATCTCTGCAATGATCGGTCTTGCATTCGGTGCTTCTTTAATTTCAGTTTTTGCTCGAGTCGGAGGAGGAATATTTACAAAAGGAGCTGATGTCGGCGCTGACCTGGTTGGAAAACTAGAAGCTGGTATTCCCGAGGATGATCCACGTAACCCTGCTGTTATAGCAGACAATGTTGGAGACAATGCATCTGACACTGCTGGTATGGCGGCAGATCTTTTTGAAACGTATGTAGTTTCAGCGGTTGCGGTAATGCTTCTTGGTTCATTACTGCTTCCTGGGTTTGACGGCGCAATACTATATCCCCTAGCGCTCGGTGGAGTTGCCCTAGTTGCATCGCTGATTGCAACTTTCTTTGTGCGAGGCGGTTCGAAAGGAGGTGTTATGAAAGTTCTATATAGAGGTCTTATCGCTTCAGTTGTTCTTTCTGTTGCGGCATTCTATCCTCTAACCAATCTGATCATGGAAGGAAATGGCGCTTATTCAGTTATGAATCTTTTCTATTGTGCACTTATCGGTATGGCAGTAACTGGCGGTATGTTTGTTATCACAGATTATTACACCAGCAAAAAATATAAACCAGTAAAGTCTATTGCTAAAGCATCTACTACCGGACACGGCACAAATATTATTACAGGTCTTGCTGTATCGATGGAGTCAACGGCTATGCCGGTTATTCTTATAGTTATAGGTATTTTATCTGCACATTATTTTGCAGGTCTTTACGGAGTGGCTGTAGCGGTAATGTCGATGCTTTCCTTAACTGCAATTGTGGTTGCAATCGATGCTTTTGGTCCAATCACTGATAATGCTGGAGGAATTGCAGAAATGTCAGCACTACCAAATGAAGTTCGCGAAGTTACGGATGAATTAGATGCAGTTGGAAATACAACTAAGGCAGTAACAAAAGGTTATGCCATTGCTTCAGCTGGTCTTGCTGCCACCGTGCTCTTTGCTTCGTTTACAATAGAGCTTGAAAGATTGAATCTAAATATCTCTTTTGACCTAAGTAATCCCCTAGTTCTTGCGGGATTATTGATTGGAGGTTTATTGCCTTATCTATTTGCGGCACTTGCTATGGAAGCTGTGGGAAAAGCGGCGCACGCTGTAGTAGAAGAAGTAAGAAGGCAGTTTAGAGAAATGCCTGGGATTATGGAAGGTACAGTACTACCCGATTACGCACGAGCAGTTGAGATTGTGACCGCCTTTGCTCAAAAACTTATGATTGTTCCAGCTCTATTACCTGTCGTTGTTCCGGTTTTAGTTTGGTGGATTCTAGGTTTCCAAGCGCTCGGAGGATTACTGGTAGGAGTAATAGTGACGGGACTTTTTGTCGCTATCTCAATGACTTCAGGAGGAGCCGCCTGGGACAATGCTAAAAAGCTAATTGAAGATGGAGAATATGGCGGTAAAGGAGGTGATGCGCACAAAGCTGCAGTTACAGGTGATACGGTTGGAGATCCCTACAAAGATACTGCTGGCCCAGCTATAAATCCGATGATTAAGGTGGTAAATATAGTGGCTCTCTTAATAGTCAGTTTCTTACTTATCTAACAGAGACTTAAAAAGAGCAAAAAATTTAAAATTAGACAATAAAAACAGAGCTTTAAAAAGGCTCTGTTTTTTGATATAATCAAGTCTGTGGCGTATACAGTAACGAATTGCGCTACAACACCACATATAGACTAAATATATTGGTCTTTACCCCTAAAATATAAAATCTTAAGTATGAAACATAAAAAAACAATCTTGGCCGCCCTGTTGATGATGGCGGTTGCATCCCCGACCTATGCCTTCAGTCTAACGGATGTCGCAGCAAGCATTCAGGCAAAAACAAAAGCTAAAGTCGGCATAACTGGTACCACCAGCACCTCTACTCGTGCCGATATTAGAGCTGATGCAAAGGCAGATGTTAAAGCTAATATCTTAGAAAGAAAAGAAAATCGAACAGAAACAAAAACAGAATTTAAAGCAGAAATGAAAGATAAAATCGAAAAGCTCCGCGATGAAAAAGGAGGATTTCTAGGTAATATTGCAGGAAAAAGAGTAAAAAACATTCACAGACTTTTTGAAGCAACTATCGGACGATTTGAAAAATTAATTAATCGTATCGAGTCAAGAATGCAGAAAATTGAGGATGCGGGTGGAAACACAGCAACAGCTGAGGCCTCACTGGTTTTAGCAAAAAATAATCTTTTGGAAGCAAAAGCTGACCTTGTTCTTCTTTCAGCAATAGATTTTGGCAAAGGAACTTCTACAAAAGCTACTTCAACAGTAAGTACTACCACAGCTTCAACTACTCCAGTAATAAATTATGAAAAGGCAAAGGAATTAGCTCTAAAAATTAGAAATAATTTACGTGAAGTGAAAGAAAACCTAAAAGACGTCGTCTCTTCACTTAAGGCTACATCAAAAACCTTAAAAGTTCGTGGTAACGCTACAACCACAGCAACCACAACAGCTTCCACAACTAATAGCAACTAAATTAATTAAATAACTAAAAAAACCATGGAACCAGAAAACAACGGTGAAACTTCAAAAATGCCTGCTCATAAAGAGGGATCAGTCGGACCGGTAATTGGAACGATTATTATCCTTGCAGTTATTCTACTTGGAGGTTTATATTTCTGGGGAAATAGAAGTGAAATAAGAAATGCTAATATTGAAGGGCAAACTCAGAGCGAACTTGAAGCTATAGAAACGCAGAGTGACTCAGATGATCTTGATTCTATTGATTCTGATCTTGACGCCACACAATACGACTTCAATTCAGAAATGAATGCATCTTAATATTTAAAGTAAATATTAAACTAGCAAACCCCGTCCATCGACATGCTCTGGACGGGGTTTGCTTTTGTATTAAATATAATTTAACTTAGACTGACATGAATAAAAATTATAATAATGTAAAAGTAAATACACTTCCCGAATCCACCGTAGAGATTACAGGAGAAATTCCCGTTGTCTATATTAATTCTTGTAGAACCAAGGCTCTTAAGGAGCTAAATAACAAAACCAATCTTTCTGGATTTAGACCTGGCCATATTCCAGAAAATATTTTAGTAAAAAACTTAGGTGAAATGCGTATTTTAGAAGAGGCGGCAGAGATCGCCCTTGGCACGGAGTTTCATGAAATTATAAGAGAAGCGGGAGTAACTTCTATTGGACAGCCAATGGTTTCAATAACCAAACTTGCTCCACAAATCCCCTTAGAGTTTAAGATCACCACAGCTGTTGAGCCTGACTTCGTTTTGCCGGATTATAGAAATATTGCCAAAGCAAGTGGAGATACAGAAAGCTTTTTTATTGAAGATCATGAAATAGAAGCAGTGATAGAGCAGATCAGACGAGAAAAAGCTCACCACCAATTGCACCAAAAGCTTGGAGTAGATCATCATGATCATGAGCCCTTTAAAGACGAAGATCTTCCAGAGGTTACAGATGAATTTGCACGAAGTGTAGGAGAGTTTAATGACCTAATACATTTCAAAGAAAAAATAAAAGAAAATTTAGGTAAAGAAAAAGAATTTCGTGCCAAGGAAAAAAAGCGACTCAAGATTATCGAGGATTTAATAAAAGAAACTACTATTGTAGTGCCGAAAGTTTTAGTGGATGGAGAATTATCAAAAATGATGGCGCAGTTTAGAGGTGACGTTACACGCGCTGGAATGAAATTTGAAGACTATCTAAACTCTATAAAAAAATCAGAAGATGATATTAAAAATGAGTGGAGAGAAAAAGCCGAAAATCGTGTTAAATCAGAACTACTTGTAGCTAAAATCGGTGAAGTAGAGAAAATTGAGCCTCAGGAGGCCGACCTTGAAAAAGAGGCTCAGGTACTTCTAAAACATTACCCAGACGCTGATCCCCTACGTGCTCGTATTTATATTTATACAATGATGCGCAACGAAAAAGTTTTTCAGTTTCTAGAAGATTTGAAATAAAAAGGATTCGCTATGATATATGGTTTTTTCTTGATTCTGTCGCTTATTTAAGATAAAGTTCTGGTTATGTCATATTTAATTCCAACTGTAATTGAAAAGTCACCCTTAGGTGAGCGAGCGTACGATATTTATTCGCGACTTTTGCGAGATAATATAGTTTTTCTCGGTGGTCCTATAAACGATGATGTTGCAAATATCATTATCGCCCAACTTCTTTTTCTTGAATCAGAAAATGCCAAGAAAGACATATCGCTTTACGTAAATTCCCCTGGAGGGGTTGTTACATCTGGACTTGCGATTGTGGATGTTATGAATCACATAAAACCCGACGTTTCTACTGTTTGCATTGGACTCGCAGCTTCAATGGGAGCGGTAATACTTTCTGCTGGCGCTAAAGGTAAGCGTTTTGCTCTCCCAAATGCTGAGATTATGATCCATCAACCGTCAGGAGGTGCAGAAGGTCAAGCTGCGGATATTGAAATCAGTGCAAAGCAGATCATCAAAAACCGCGAAGTTTTAAATAAATTGTTAGCCAAAAACACAGGACAGGCTCTTTCTAAAATAGAAAAGGATGTGGATCGAAACTTCTTTATGGATGCGGATGAGGCTAAAAAATACGGAATTGTGGACAAAATCCTCTAAAAGTAGTATTTTTAGAAGTGTTACTATTGTAAAAAATAATTGAAACCGTTCGTAACCGTTTCTGTATTTCCCGCCCTACCTATCTGACCGCATGTCCTTATTCCCCCTAGACTAAATAGATAAAACCAGAGTTTACCTTAGGCGAGACATTATAGACCTCGGTAGCGAATAATATTCGCATGTCACTTAAATTAGCCCTCCTCCTGACCCTTTTGTCGGCATCGGCTGGTATCGGCTTCGGATATCTTTTGAGGCTCATCATCTCTCTTGGAAAAAAAGGATCGATGGAGCTCGATATCAAGCAAATGGAGCTTCGAGCAAGAGAAGAAGCCCAAGAAGTTATAGATGAAGCAGAGAAAAGAGCAGAAGAATTGCTTCAGAAAACTGAACAAAAACTAAAGGAGAGAGAAGACCGTTTTAAAAAGACCGAAGATCGCCTCATAAAAAAAGAGGAGCTTCTTGATACTCGCCAAACTGATCTACAAAAAGAAGCAGTGGTAATAAAAGACAAGGTAGCTGAGATAAAAACTATTCAAGAGAAAGCAGATCAGCTGATAGTAGAGCGTAATATTCAAATCTCAAAAATAGCCGGACTATCTAAAAATGAAGCCAAGACTGAGCTTATAAAAGCCATTGAAAAAGAACAAGAGGAGGATTTGCTTATACGAATGCAAAAACTTGAAGGAGAAGGGTTAGACAAACTGGAAGACCAAGCTCGCTCTATACTTGCTATGGCCATTCAGCGTCTTGCCACTACCGTTACAGGCGAAATAATGGCAACTTCGATTGCAATACCGGGAGATGAAATCAAAGGAAAAATTATTGGAAAAGAAGGTAGAAATATTAAAGCTTTTGAGCGCATGACGGGTGTAGAAGTAATAGTCGATGACACACCAGGATCTATCACCATTTCCTCTTTTGATCCTGTAAGGAGAGCTGTTGCAAAGTTTGCGCTTGAGAATCTGATAGCTGACGGACGAATACAGCCAGCAAAGATAGAAGAATTTGTGGAAAAAGCTCAAGCGGATACAAATAAAATCATCAAAGAAAAAGGTGAGGCCGCGGCATATGAGTGTGGTGTATTTAATCTTGATCCAAAACTGTTATTAATTCTCGGACGATTGTATTTTAGAACAAGTTACGGGCAAAATGTTTTAGAGCACTCTGTTGAGATGTCCCATCTTTCTGGAATGATTGCAGAAGAACTAGGTGCAAATGTAGCTGTAGCAAAAGCTGGGGCGCTTTTACATGATATTGGGAAAGCACTTGATCATGAAGTGGCAGGAACACACGTGGAGATTGGTCGGAAGATTTTACAAAAGTTTAACGTTTCCGAAGATATAATAAAAGCAATGCAGGCTCATCATGGAGAATACCCATATGAAACAGTTGAATCTGTAATTGTGCAAACCGCAGATGCTATTTCTGGAGGGAGACCTGGGGCAAGACGCGATACAGTAGAACATTATTTGAAACGTCTTGAAGACCTAGAAGCTATAGCGCTAACATTTCATGGTGTGGAAAAAGCCTATGCCCTTCAGGCTGGGCGAGAAATACGAGTTTTTGTTACTCCGGAGAAAGTAACTGACCTTGAAGCTAAAAAAATGGCTAGAGATATAGCTATTCGGATAGAATCGGAACTTAAATATCCCGGCGAAATAAAGGTAAATGTTATACGAGAAGCTCGAACGGTAGAGTTCGCTAGATAGGTATTTTTGACAGCCTATTGCGTAAAATACGGCTTAGGATATAATTTTTATGGGTATTAACCACTTATCAATAAACATAAAAAGAATGAATAAGGCAGAAATTGCAAATACAGTTCACGCAAAACTTGGCGGTACAAAAGTGCAAGCCGAAGAAGTTGTCGACACAATGATTGATGCAATCATTAGCACTTTGAAAAAAGGTGGTGAAGTATCAATTGCTGGTCTCGGCATTTTTTCTACTAAGGTTCGGGCTGCAAGACAAGCTCGAAACCCTCGTACAGGCGAAAGCATCTCTGTTCCATCAATGAGAGTGCCAAAGTTTCGTCCTGCTAAAGCTTTGAAAGACGCTGTAAAGTAAAACATCTAAAAAGAAAATAA
>JALYQT010000014.1 GCA_030855685.1 bacterium
GGGTAATTTATCTCGACACCACTCTAGTTTTGGGTTATATTTTCAAAGCTTATGCGCCCATAGCTCAGATGGTAGAGCAGCTCCCTTTTAAGGAGATGGTCGTAGGTTCGATTCCTACTGGGCGCACCAACGTAAAGAAAATCTCCACTTCTGGAGATTTTTAGTTGGTGCGAGGCGGGCGGAATTTTATACTTTGTTGCTATGTGTAATAATAATATAGAAAAGTAATTAACTTTTCTGTTTAAATATAACTTATAAATATATGCAACAACTAGATCCAAAAGCTGTGTGGTTATTCTTTCTCACTTTCTTTTTTCGTGGATTATTTATTGTAATTGTTCTAAGTGTCTGGGCTTCGGGCACTATAGGTGACTACAATGAATACTTTACTGACACCAACCAAATTTCTCTCAAGTTTCTTAATGTGCTATGGATAACCATTCCTGTCTTTCTAATACTAAGCTTTGTCTGGGCAAAACTGACATATAAATTTTATCGATACGAACTTACTGATGCGGGATTCCGCAAAGAGCTGGGTGTTATTTACAAAAAATACGTTACTATCCCCTATGATCGAATCCAGAATGTAGATATATATCGAGGTATCATGGCAAGACTTCTTGGCCTCTCGGATTTAAATATTCAAACCGCAGGAATGAGTTCTAGTGGTGGTGCGTATGGTGTATCAAGTAGGGGGTCTGAAGGACGTTTACCTGCTCTTTCCAAAGAGTCGGCAGAACAACTTCGTGATGAACTTATTCGTCGTACTCGTGAATCTAAAAATCAAGGACTCTAATTTTAATAACTTAAAATTTTAAAATAGTTTTTTCCAAAAAATATCTATTTCTCCTTTCCCCCTTCTCGCTTTGTGATATCCAATAACTCAATTTTCGGATTTTCCTTCTTTAATCCCCAAATTTTCTTCCAACAAAATACTCCCTCAAGGTTATTCCTATAATCAACCACAATCCGCCAATTAAAAATCCACCTAATACATCACTCAAATAGTGCACACCCAAATACATTCGACTTAGGCCTATCCCGAGAATTATTAATGTTCCAATAAATAAAATATTTGTTTTTTGCGTCCAAGTACTCATGTGCCTTAAGAATATATATGTTAGAAACCCAAAGCTTGCTACTGCTATGGCGGAATGGCCACTAGGAAAGGAGAGAGATTTTTCTAAATAGTAAGCAATGTCTTCTGGTGGTCTTGGGCGATTAATAAGTAGTTTTAATAAGTAAACGGTAATCTCGGTTCCAATGAGCGTGAGAAATAATGGCAAGATGTAGTTGGTTTTTTTCTTTATGAAAAGGATCAGCCCTGCAGCACTTGAAATCAAAGCTACAGTTAGCACTTTACCCAGTGATGATACGCCCAAGAAAAATATAATCAGCTTTTGGTTTCTATAGTCAAAAAGTAAGTTTGCTATTTTATTATCTATTAGCACCAATGGATCAGAACTTAATACATCTTCAGTTACACCAAGAAAGGTAAATAAAAGTATGCCAAATAGAATTGCAAGTATTGTTATTGGTAAACCTATAAAAACACTCTTGTCCATGCGAGTCCTTAAAAAATTAAAGAGGTTCGGGTACCTGTTTATTAGTTTTTTAATATTTGAGTTATTTAAAAGATAACTTTTTACTGAATTAGAAATTGTTTTAATTAAATCGGAAATATACTTTCTATTTTTTACAACAAACCAAGTCAAGACCGTGAGTGTTGTAAGGATACTAAGGAAGATCCCGACTCTTGTTGACCATATCTGAAACCTATTTATTGCGCTTCCAAAAAAATAACCGATCGATACATGAAGAGCGGACCACAAAACTGCGCTCAAAAAATTCCATAGATAAAAAATCTTTAAATCCATCTTTGTTAATCCGGCAATAAAAGGGATTATCGCTCTTAGAGGTCCGATAAATCTGCCCAAAAAAAGACTCTTGCTTCCATGTTTCATGAAAAATTCTTTCCCTGAATCCAAGTGACTTATCCTAAGTAGCTTATTTTCATTCTTAAATAGTTTCACCCCTTTTGTTCCCAAAAAATAGCTTATGGTGTCTCCAATTAGCACACCCGCCAGCACAAACCAAAACAAATCTATGGCTTTAATAAAGCCTTGAGCTGCAGCAAACCCGCCTAAAATTACTAGGATTGAGCCCGGAAATAAGGCCCCGAGGAATGCGAGTGACTCAGCGAGTGCGGCAAGAAGAGCAAACCAATAAGTTAGGCTTCCAAAGTTTTCAAGGGTTGGCAAAATAGTATCGAGAAGTGACATCTAGATAATTTATCACAGTAGAAGAAGTAAAAATAATTATAAAAATAAATTAAGGTTATTTAAAGCTTCAAAATTGTTTTTTCTAAAAGGGTTTCTATCTCACCTTTTCCGAGACGCGCTTCGTGATAGCCGATCACTAATTCCTCAGATAAGTTTTCCAACTCCCCTTCTTTAAAGTTCCTTAGGAAACTTTTGGCTTTTTTGTAAGCATAGGGATGAAGTCCCGATGCCTCAGCTGTAGTTTTTTTTGCAATTAGCATTGTTCGAACCGGTGCGACCAGTTTCCAGAAAATTTCTTCAGGAACGAGTCCGGAAAATATAGCTTTTTGGTATAAAATCCATGCATTTTTTTTGTTTCTTTCTCCTATTGCATCACTAAATAAAAAAATATTAAAAACTTCTTTTTTTTTGCCCTCAGTCAAATTTATCCCTTCAATTTTATCAGCGTATTTTCTTAGTAAACTTACTTCCGCTTTTAAAATCTTATCTTCACGAATAATAAATATATTTTTTGATACTTGAAGCTTGGCTAAATCGAGAAAAACTTCTTCATTCTCTTTTAAAACATTATCTAGAAGTATCGCGGTTCTGTTTCCAAACAAACTTTCGGACTCAGATAAATCTCGAAGTTTTCCTAGATTAAAATTATCGATATCAAACTTTTCAAATACCAAATCAGGATTTGTTGAAAACAAAGATTTTAAAAAACTCTCTGTTTTTTTTATTAACCCCTCTCTATCATTTCCATAATATATATAAAGCATATTGTTTCTGTATGTTGATACTCGATATCAAATTTAGGGTTAAATCTTTTCCATATCATCCCAGTTTTTTCCAATATTTGCTTCGGCTATCATCGGTATTTCTTTAGATGTTTTTAGATCTATTACTTCTTCCATTATTTTTTTAAATTCTTTTGCAATTTTCTCTACGATCTCGTCTTTGACCTCATAAACCACTTCATCATGCACTTGAAGGACTAGCCCCGCATCTTTTTCCAAATTTTTTTCTTTCAAGTAATCATCTATTTTTTTTATAGCTATTTTCACTAGATCGGCACCAGTTCCTTGAATAGGAGCGTTTATTGCCATACGTTCAGCTGCCGCTTTTATAAAGGGCAAATGTGATTTTAAACCAGCAAAATATCTCCTTCTTCCAAAAAGTGTCTCCGTGTATCCTTTTCTTTCAGCCTCGGCTTTAACATGGTCCAGATACCGAGCTAGCTCGTGAAAAGTTTCAAAATAATTATTATAAAATTCCTGAGCTTCTTTTCTTTCTGTTCCTAAATTTGTACGCAAAGCATTTACCCCCATCCCATACAAGATACCGAAGTTAATTACTTTCGCTTTTCGCCGCATTTCTTTATCTACCTTATCAACAGGAACCCCAAACACTTGTGAAGCTACTCCCGTGTGTACATCTTCTCCTTTTTTAAAAATCTCAGTAAGTTTTTTATCTTTAGATAAAATTGCGGCGATTCGTAGCTCAATTTGTGAATAATCGAGAGAAAGTAAGGAAAAATCTTTTTCTGCAATAAAAGCTTTTCGAATGTTTCTGCCAAGAGCTGATTTTATCGGAATGTTTTGCAGGTTTGGATTGATTGAGCCCATTCTACCCGTAGTGGTTCCTGCCTGGAGAAATTCACTGTGAAGTCGCTCATTTGGATCAAGTTGATCTGGGATTGTGTCAATATAAGTCGATAAAAGTTTTTGAAGCTCACGATGTTCCATGATTAAAGAAATTATTGGATGGGCATCTTTAAGTTTTTCAAGCTCTGATTCCTTGGTGGAGAGATTTCCAGTAGGTGTTTTCTTTTGGCGCTTCCCTGCTAAATTAAGCTTTGTAAATAAGATTTCACCAAGCTGCTTTGGAGAGTTGATGTTAAATTCTTCCCCAGCTTCTTTCCAAATTTTATCCTCAAGAGATTTTAGTGTTTTATGATAATCCTTTGAAAGTTTCAAAAGAGCTTCTTTGTCTATCTTTACCCCTCGCTTATTCATTGCTTCAACAAGGGGTCTAATTGGTTTTTCTATTTCTTCATAAACCCTGCGGGCATTGCGCTTGTCGAGCTCAATCTCTAAAACTTTTTTTGCGTCCTCCAAATTGTTGGTTTTTGTAAATGAAAAAATATCTTCATCATCTGGATTCGATAAATTTGAATCAATTACCCATAGCATCAGGCATAGATCACGGTCACTTTTTGTTTTGGCTTTATCTTTTTTAAAAGCGGTTTCTTTTGCCTTAATAGGTTTCTTTATAGACTTTCCCGCTTCTGTATTATTTAAAGTTTTTAAAAGCATTTTTATCCGCTCACCCATTGTTCGGAATTCAAGTGTTCTAAATCTCTCAATCAAAACATCTAGGTCAAGATTTTCTCTCCATGGTTTTGGTAATTTAAAATCTATTGGCGCATCCAAGCGAATAGTTGCAAGTGTTTTAGAAAACAAGGCCTCTTCTTCATTTTCAATAAGTAGCTCTGCAACACGATCTGTAATGCCTGCTTTTTTATATTCGTCTTTTCCTTTTTTTAGCGCTTTATAAATATCTTCTATGGTGCCAAAAGTTTGGATTAGAGCTGTGGCTGTTTTTTCCCCAATACCTTTAACCCCAATAATGTTATCTGACGGGTCGCCTCGAAGGCCTTTGAAATCTGGTAAAAGTTTTGGTGTGAATCCGAATCTTTTTACTACTCCTTCTTCGTCATAAAGTATTGTATCTCTTATGCCTTTCTTAAGTGTATAAACTAATACTTCATTGCCGCGTATAAGTTGCATTGTGTCCATGTCTCCAGAAGCAATGATTACTTGAATGTCTTTATCTTTTCGGAGCTCGTAGACTATTGTGCCGAGCATGTCATCTGCTTCAAATCCCGCCAGTGAGTATATCGGTATGCCCCAATCCTTAAACAAATCTTTTGCACTTTCTAGCTGCAGTGACAAATTGTCGTCAGTTTTCTTACGACCGGCTTTATATTCTCCATATGCCTCGTGCCGATAGGTTGGTCCCGGCAAATCAAAGCAGGCTACGATGTATTCTGGATTCAGCTCTTCTATAATTTTTATTAGCATTGTTGCCAAACCATAAAGTGCTCCCGTTGGAACCCCTGAAGCTGTAGCGAAGTCTGGTAGCGCGTGATACGCACGATGGATGATGGCGTGCGCGTCAAGTAACACTAACTTTTTTCTATTTGTTTTATTTTTAGCGGCCATTTTCTTTAAGATAAAATTAAATCAGTTGAAATCTCTCTCGTTGTTTCATCAATAAATTCAAAGTTTATTTTAATCGAATCTTGAGGAATTATTTTAGACACTCTCTCTGGCCACTCAATTAATATTAAATTTTCTGGTTCAGATACAATTTCTTCCCAACCCAAATGCAGGAGTTCTTTATCTTCTTCTAGTCTATATGCATCTATGTGGATTAGGTGCTTAAAATCTTTAAAGTTAATTTCATATATTTTCTCTATTACATAGGTCGGACTTTGCATAGTTTCTTTAACACCCAAAATTTCGCCAACTGCCTGTGAAAACGCGGTCTTTCCTGCGCCAAGGTCTCCTTCTAAGGCTATGACTGTTGCTCGTTCTTTTTTCTCGAGGGTTTTAAGAACATTTCCAGCTATATTTTTAGTTTCCTCTAAGCTTTTTGAGATATATTTCATTCTCGCATTCTAACAAATTTTCCATGAAAAAAGGGCAGTCTGTTTTAGACTGCCCTTTGTGTTTGGGTGATAGCCTTCTAACTATCACCTATCGCATGGAAGCGAACGGATCTCCCATTTGAGTTCTTTGTAATCGGATCTGCCCTCTCCGATCACTCTGAACTCCCTAGAAGCTCTACACCTGAGACGGTTGTCTCTGGTGTAGATAGATGCCTCTACCAGGTACGTTCTTTCGGGGGTCCTGCATCTTGCTCGGCTAACTCCTGCCCCGCGTCTCGAGACGGAAACTGACCGTCGGCAAGAAGAGAGGATCGGTGCGCGAAGCTGAACTTTCGCGCTCTTTCCATTGGCAAGCAACAGCTCTTCGCCGTTGAACTTGAACGTTACTGCATATCCGCTTCTGTCGTAATTTAAAAGATTGAGATGTGGATGGTGATCGAACCACGATCTCTGCGGCGCAGTGACATCACTATTATACGTTGGAGCACATGCTCCCGCGGCAACGGTCACGAGCAATAAAAGAAAGAACTTTCTAAACATGAAGCCTCCTGGCTTTATGGGTTTGTCTGTATTATACCACAAAGTTCATGTAAAAGTCAAGGATTATTTAATCTATTATTCTAGCCCTCTAATAGCCACCTTGCTCTAGTTCTTGTACAATAAAGTAAATGATTAAGTTCGATGAAAGTAAAAATGACGAGAGGCTGGGCATACTTTTAAAAAAAGAGGAGGAGGACCTTGCTGCAATTCTCTCAAGCCGCTACGGCGTTCCTTATGTCGATTTATCGACCGTTCCTATAAATATTGATGCTCTACGAGTGATCAAAGAGGAGGATGCCAGAAAAGCGGAAGTTGCAGTATTCGACATAACAGATAAAAAACTAGCGGTAGGAGTTCTCTCCCCTAGTAATGAAAAAGCAATTCATTCAATAGAAGACATGAAGTCTCGGGGTTATAAGGTGGATATTTATATGGTTTCTCATGCAAGTTTAGAAAAAGTTTGGTCAAGATATAAGGACCTTTCATATTCTTTCGAAACAAAGAGTGGTGCCTTAGATATTTCAAATGAAGAAATTCTTGAAATAATGGGCAAAGTTACAACAATAGTTGATATCAAAACTTTAATACAAGAGGTTTTGGCAATGAAAAAAGCCTACCGAATCTCAAAAATTTTAGAAATAATTTTAGCTGGCGGTATAGCATTAAAGGCATCTGATATTCACATAGAGCCCGAAGAAAAGGGGGTGCGCTTGAGATATCGACTAGACGGAGTGCTTACTGACATTTTAAATTTTGAAAAAGATACTTTTGAACTGCTTCTTTCTCGAATAAAGCTAATCTCAAATCTCAAACTCAACACCAAAGAACGAGCCCAAGATGGCAGGTTTTCTATTAAGCTTGGCGATTCGGATATTGAGGTTCGTACCTCACTTTTGCCAGAACCCACAAGCGAATCTGTCGTACTTCGTATACTTACACCCGAAGCTATTTCAGTACCATTAGAAGAATTGGGGATTCACCCAAGACTTCTTGAAATATTAATGAAAGAAATTGCTAAGCCAAATGGCATGATCCTCACTACAGGCCCGACCGGTTCTGGAAAAACCACAACTCTTTATGCATTTTTAAGAAAAATTTATACACCAGAAATAAAAGTTATTACGATTGAAAACCCTGTTGAATATCACCTAAAGGGAATTGTCCAAACTCAGGCAGACCCAGACAAAGGTTATTCATTTGCTGAAGGCTTGCGTAGCTCGCTTCGACAAGACCCGGATGTGATTATGGTTGGAGAAATCCGAGACTCTGAAACTGCAGAGGTTGCAGTAAATGCAGCCCTCACCGGTCACCTTGTTCTTTCTACCCTACATACAAATAACGCGGCCGGATCATTTCCCCGCTTACTCGATCTTGGTATAAACCCAAAAGTTATTTCATCTGCCTTAAATGTTTCAATGGCTCAGAGACTAGTAAGAAAACTTTGTTCGGATTGCAAAAAAGAAATCCCACTAGCAGGTGACGACAAAGTCTTTATCGATAAAGTTTTGGCTAAAATTGCAGATCAAAGTTATCTAGAAGGCGTGCAAAGAGATCATTTGTGGGAAGCCCCGGGGTGCGACAAATGTCACCACTTGGGATTTAAGGGCAGAATTGGGGTTTATGAAGCAATTTTAATTAATGAAGAAATTGAGAAAGCGGTTCTAAATAATCCTAGCGAGAATGAAATAGAAGAAGCTGCGCGAGAACAAAAACAACTAAACATTGTAGAGGATGGAGTTATTAAAATATTATCAGGGCTAACATCTATTCCAGAGCTTGCAAGGGTGGTGGATATTACAACTGTTTAATCCTGTTGCGCCAAGCCATTTTTTGTGAATAATAAAAGAGAGCGTCGCATTTTTTGCGGACACTCTCTAAATTATCTCCATCAAAAGCATAAATCTCCAAGCGACACTTTTAGTAATAAAACCAAAAGTTAAGCGTAACTTTCAAGGATAGCTACAGCCTGACAAAAGTCAGACCATAGCGTCCCCAAAGAACGTTCTAAGTGCCTCGCAGCAGTTGTCGCTTAGAGATTTATGATTTGGATGAAACGAGCAGAATTAACACCTTGTTTATGTTCTTCTTTATTACCACTATAGTCTAGCATAGATTACATTTTATGTCAAGTAAGGAAAAAGATTTGCCTGAAGATACTAAAAACACTGCCTTTTTAGACTACGAACTGAGGCCCACTCATTGGGAAGATTATATTGGCCAGAAACAAACAAAAGATAACCTCCGGATACTTTTGCGTGCGGCAAGTGAGCGTGGAATGGTGCCTGAACATATCCTTTTTTATGGTCCGCCAGGGCTAGGAAAAACAACACTCGCCCATTTGATATCCAAAGAAACAGGGCGTGCTATGAAAATAACTTCTGGTCCTGCAATAGAAAAAGTTGGAGATTTGGCTTCTATTTTAACTAACCTCGCCTCGGGTGATATTTTATTTATCGATGAGATTCATCGCCTTAATAAAACTATTGAAGAAGTGCTCTACCCTGCTATGGAATCAGGGACTCTCGATATTATTATCGGGAAAGGTCCCTCAGCGCGCACAATCCAACTCGAGCTTCCTCCGTTTACAATGCTTGCTGCTACCACTCGAGTGGCGATGATATCTTCTCCACTCCGTAGTCGATTTTCTGGAGGAGTTTTTCGCTTGGAGTTTTATACAGAAAGTGAGCTTGAGAAAATTATAAAAAGATCGGCTAAAATTCTAGGTGTCGAACTATTGGATGATGCCGAAAGAGAAATTGCAAAGCGAGCGCGCTTCACGCCCCGTACTGCAAATTATTTTTTAAAGAGAGCTAGAGATTATGCCCAAGTCGAAAATCGTACTCTAAATAAAGAAACGGTAGAAGAAGCTCTAAAGCTTCTTGGCATTGATGAAAAAGGCCTGACTCCTTCAGACAGAAAACTGCTTGAAACTATTTCAGGAAAATTCTCAGGTGGCCCTGTTGGTCTTGGAACACTCGCGGCAGCTCTCTCTGAAGAAGAAGCAACTATCGAGGAATTTAACGAGCCCTATCTAATACAGCTTGGTTTAATGGAGCGTACAGGTCGTGGTCGAATGCTAACTGAAAATGGATACAAGCATTTAGGGCTAGCTTCTCCAAAAAATTTACAGGAAAAATTAATATAAAGTATGTCCGGTCACAATAAATGGTCAAAAATAAAAAGGCAGAAAGGTGCAACCGATGCAGCCAAGTCAAAAATCTTTTCCAAAATGGCGAAGCTTATTTTCACAGCTTCAAAAGAAGCAAAGGGCGACATTTCATCTCCCACCCTTCGAGCAGCAATAGAAAAGGCGCGTGAATATAATATGCCTTCAGACAACATCGATCGCGCTGTCAAAAAAGGAAAGGGTGGAGAAGGAGAAACCCTTGAAGCAATCACTTATGAAAGTTATGGTCCGGGTGGGTCAGCGCTTATTATTGAAGCTCTAACGGGAAACAGAAATAAAGCCGCGCAAGAAGTTAAATTTATTTTATCAAAACACGGGTTTGCCTTAGCTGGCCAAGGTTCGGCCACTTGGGCATTTGAGAAAGTTGGTGGCGAGTGGGTGCCGACAATGACAGTTCCGCTTTCGGAAGCAGATGAAAAAATTCTAGAAAACCTTATTAATGAATTTGAAGATAATGACGAGGTCCAGGAAATCTATACAAATGCAGGTGAATAAAATTGTTCTCGCTATTGATCCTGGTTTTGATCGCATTGGAGTTGCGGTACTTGAAAAGCAAACCAAGGAAGTTGTTTTGTTTTCTGAATGCATATCCACAAGCCCAAAAGACACTCACGAAAGTCGTTTAGAGAAAATAGGACTTCGGGTTCGTGAAATTATAATTGAATGGAATCCAAGGGATCTTGCTATTGAAAAGTTATTTTTTAATCAAAACACAACTAGCGCTCTTAAAGTAGCCGAGGCTAGAGGTGTGATTTTATATGAAGCAAGCCTTGGTGGTCTTGAGATATTTGAATATAGCCCTCAGGCAATAAAAATAGCGGTGACGGGGTATGGCAAAGCTAGCAAATCGCAAGTGGAGTCAATGGTGGAAAAATTGGTAGTTTTAAAAGATAATAAAAAAAGATTAGACGATGAAATGGACGCTATAGCGCTAGGCATAACGCATTTGGCTCACATTAGAAATTAGTTTATCCACAATTTATTTGCAAAAGAAATATCTATCTGTTACAAATAGGGCGTCAGAAAACAAGTTAAGTTTTTTGATCCTAAAAAATAATCAAAAACGCCTATGTCAGATGATAACGATGATGTAATAGATCCGCTTGAAGAGGAAGAAGACGAAGCTCTCCCATTAGAAGACGAGACAGAGAGCCTAGATGCTTTAATTGACGAAGAAGATAAGGATGATGATCTAGAAGCAGCAGGATTCGGAACCCCAGAAGAATAATAAAAAAAACCCTTCGATTATCGGAGGGTTTTTTTTATTAATTAGATTATTTCTCAGGGCTTATTTTTATGAATCTGCGTTTTCCGATTTTTAGAGTCACTTCTTTTTCTAAAGTATCATTTAGACCCAGTTTAGTACCGTCCTCGGTATTTGTGACAGCACCTTCATCTACAAGCCTTTTCCATTCTGTTTTTGAGTCAATTAGTTTATTTTCAAGAACTATCAGGGATATTTTAGTTCCATTTTTTGCAGTTACTCTCAAAATATCTTCCGGTACACCTCCTTTAGAAAAAGTTTCTATAAAATTTTCTTCAGACCTTTTTGCCGCCTCCTCACCGTGATAAATTGTGACAATTTCTCGAGCAAGTCTTTGTTTCAAATCACGGGGATGAAGTTTTCCGTTTGATAGCTTGGTTTCTAATTCTAGAACCTCTTTAAGCGGGGTGTAAGTGGCGAGGGTAAAATACTGTGTCATTAAACCATCAGGCAGAGACATAACCTTGCCGAAAATCTCATTGGGAGACTCTGTAATAGCAATGTAGTTATCAAGACTTTTAGACATTTTTTCTACGCCGTCGGTGCCTGGTAAAATATTTAAGGCAAGAACCGCCTGTTCAGGAAGTTTAGACATGCGCATCACATCTCTTCCCATAAGCATGTTAAAGGTTTGATCTGTTCCGCCAATCTCAAGATCACAAGATCCGTAAATTCTTGCTAAAATCATAGAGTCTATTCCTTGCAAAACTGGATACATCATTTCATGCATGTATAATTCTCCCCCGCTATTTAATCGATCCTGAAATAAATCGCGCGCAATCAATCTTGAATGAGTAATGTGACGAAGTGTGGAAAGAAATTGATTTAAGGTAACATTGTGGATTACTCTTTTCTTTAAGTGTGTTTTTTGCATTCTGCTGTTTTCATATAAAACAGTTTTTCCAATGAATGAGCCCGGATCTAGAGGTTTATCATCGAGTTTTAAATTTAATACCTTATCGGTTGCAATATCAGTTATGTTTGTAAACCAATCTGAGTTTATTATCCAGGAAAACACTTTTTCATCTGTACGTAAAATCTTTCCAACTTGATCAATAAAGGTCTTCATATTCTCTTGAATTTCTTTGAACTCTAGTTCTGGTCTAACTTTACTTTTACCACTAGGATCTCCTATCAAAGCTGTAAAATCCCCAATAAGAAAAATAACCTTGCATCCGAGCTCTTGAAACTGTCTAAGGCGCCTAAGTATGACGGCGTGGCCTAGGTGAATGTCGGGACGAGTCGGGTCTACTCCAAGTTTAATAACGATATCCTCTGGATATTCTCCATTTGCCTTTTTTATTAGCTTGTCTCGAAATGTGTTGTCAGGATCAACAAAGGCACCGACTCCACGACTCAAAACTTCTTCTATATCACTTTCTTTCATAAGATTAATCTAGCATGTCTCATTTATTTCTGCATTTAATTTTTTTGTATTTTTAGAAGGTTGAACATGCTAGAATAGCTCGATGCGAGAACGGCGAAAAGACCTTAAAAAGACAAACCAAATTCTAATTACCCTATCTGTTGCCCTGTTTTTTATGGGTGGTACTTTCTTGTGGTTCGCTTCTTTAAGAGTGCCTTCACTAGAAGATTTTTCGGGACGAAAGGTTTTACAATCAACAAAGATTTTTGATAAAACCGGCGAGATACTACTTTATGATATGTCTCGTGATGTAAGAAGAACGATTGTTCCTTTTGAAAATATTTCTACTAATATAAAAAGGGCTACGCTTGCCATAGAAGACCAGGATTTTTATAGCCATAATGGTGTTAAATTTAGCTCCTTAGCTAGGGCTATTTTGGTTGACGTTGCTACTCTTTCTTTTTCTCAAGGAGGCTCTACTATCACCCAGCAGGTTGTAAAAAACTCCATTCTTACAAACGACAAAACTCCAACTCGTAAAATCAAGGAGTGGATACTTGCAAGCAAGCTCGAAAAAGTTTTCACGAAGGATCAGATTCTTGGACTTTATCTAAACGAGGCTCCTTATGGGGGTGCTATGTACGGAGTTGAGGAGGCGTCACGAAGTTTTTACAACAAACCTGCTAGTGACGTAACGTTGGCAGAAGCAGCTTATATGGCGGCGCTTACCCAAGCTCCAACCTATTTTTCTCCTTATGGTAAGCACCGCGATCGACTTGAAGCAAGAAAAAATCTTGTTCTAAGCGAAATGCTTGAAAACGGCTTTATAAATAAAGAAGAGTACGACGGTGCCCTGGCAGAAGTTGTAGAGTTTAAACCAAGAGTAACGACGACGGGTATCAAGGCTCCGCACTTTGTTTTTTATGTAATAAATGAACTTGCAGATATATATGGCGAAGAATCTCTTGAAAAGGGCGGCATGAAGGTAGTTACCACTCTCGACTACTCCATCCAGGAAGCGGCCGAAAAAATTGGCGAAAAATATGGACAAATTAATCAGAAACAATTTAACGCAGACAACAACGCAATCGTTGTAATGGATCCAAAAACTGGAGGGGTTCTAGCTATGACGGGATCAAGAGACTATTTTGATGAAGCAATCTCTGGAAATTTTAACGTAGCCACTTCACACAGGCAGCCTGGTTCAACCTTTAAACCAATTGTCTACGCAGCTTTGTTTAATAAGGGTTACACCCCAGAGACCATACTCTTTGATGTACCCACTCAATTTAATTCGAGCTGTCCTGCAACACAACTTAATTCAGAAGATGGATGCTACGGTCCGGGAAACTATGACGATAAGTTTCGTGGTCCGATGACAGTTAGAAATGCTCTCGCTCAGTCAATCAATGTTCCAGCAGTTAAGGCTTTGTATTTGGCGGGCATGAACAATACATTAGATCTTGCGCGCATCTTAGGAATAGAGGGCTTGGGAGAGGCAAAACAATATGGTCTATCTTTAGTTTTAGGTGGAGGCGAAGTGACATTGCTTGATATGGTTTCGGCTTACTCAGTATTTGCAAATGATGGAATAAAAAATTCATCAAATGTAGTTTTACGAATGGAAAATCAAAACGGCA
The DNA here is from genome assembly GCA_030855685.1 of bacterium. GTDB lineage: Bacteria > Patescibacteriota > Minisyncoccia > Phycocordibacterales > Zambryskibacteraceae > JAIFWN01. The sequence goes on from JALYQT010000014.1 coordinate 13,938, forward strand.
CAGTTGTCGACGAATTCACACCGGCTTCCACTCGAGTAATTCCTGAAGAAACAGCGAGAAACATATCGAGTATTCTCTCTGATAATGGGGCAAGAACTCCTTCGTATGGATCTAACTCGTTACTCTATGTTCCAGATCGTCCTGTTGCGGTTAAAACCGGTACAACGAACGATTACAAGGATGCATGGATCATTGGATATGCCCCAAATATTGTGGTGGGGGCATGGGTGGGAAACAACGACAACACTCCAATGGAGAAAAAGGTTGCTGGGTTTATAGTGGCTCCGATGTGGCGTGAATTAGTTAATGAAATATTACCAAGCTTAGCGGTCGAATATTTTACTCCCCCACCCGGCATTGATACTAGTTTAAAACCAGTACTGCGTGGAGTCTGGCAGGGTGGATATTCTTCTTTCTCCTCGGACGGTAATTCCGGAGGAGAATCTATTGGTGGAGGAATACACAATATCTTGCATTGGATAGATAGAAATGATCCTCGTGGACCAATTCCATCGAATCCCGGTGGTGATTCTCAGTACTCAAACTGGGAAGCCGGTGTTAGGAGATGGGCAGAAGGGGGTGGTTATGGTGATGGTGGAATCTTTATACCAGCACCGGCTCCACAGCCTGAAATTCTAATAGATCCGGTAACTGGCTTACCTGTAGACATGGGTGGTGGTCTAATAATTCCGGCCCCAACAGACGAAGAACTAAACGCACAAAGCACTACAACAGATGCCGATACGAACAATAGTGGGACAAGACGCAGAAAGAGAGACCGTTAATTTCGTTATTTGTAAAGTATTCTGGTGTAAGAAAGTTTGTGGTTATTTTTAAGAGCAGTTAAAAGCCTCTCTTCTTTAAGTTTAATTTCATTTTTTAAGGTCGGACTGGCTGAAATCTCGAGAACCCCGTCTCGAATAAAAACAGAAGATGAATCAAGCTTTGCTCCGGTACAATTTTTTAATTCGAGCAGTACGTTTTCTTTCTCCAGTGTATCTTTATTTAAAGATGCGTAGATTTTTTTTAATAACTCTGAGAAGTCTTTCATTTTGTTCGGGCTTTTAAAGTTTAACGGTACAATTTTTAAAAATTTTCACGTTTGTTTGTTTATATTGAGTTTTTTGTGAGTTTTTGTTGTCAGTTGTTGGTTTCTGGTTTCCTATTGTCGATTCATTGGCATTGCAAGATAAATAAAACTTTTATCACCCGCACCTTCTACAACTATAGGTCTGTCAGAACCGCTAAAACGAAGCGCTATGGTGTCTCCGGGGATAGACTGGAAACAATCTGTGAAGTATCGATGGTTAACGCTTGTAGATAGGCTTTCACCCTCGACAACAGCTTCCACTAAAGAGCTCGACTCACCAACTTCTTTATTTTTAGATTGCAGTTCAAATTTTTTTGCTTTTGGATCTAAGTTAATTAGTAGCTGATTAAAGTTATCAGAAAAAACCAAGGCTGTTTTTAGAGATGAAATTAAATCTTGTTTCAAAACAACCACACTTGAAGATGTTTCTTTTGGAATAACTTGTCTATAGTCGAGAAATGATCCGTCTATGATTCTTGAAACCAAGTAAGTATTTCCTGCGTGAAAGGCGATTTGATTTTCTCCAATAGAAATCGAGACATCTTCTTTAACTCCATCAAATATTCTCCCAATTTCAAGTGCGTTTTTCTCAGGAATAAGGAGGGATTTAAAATGAGGGATATTTTTAACCTTTATTTTTTTTTCTGCAAGCCTAAAAGAATCTGTGGCCACAAACACTAGCTTATCTTCTTCATAATAAACATATACCGATGATAATTCTGGCTTCATACTGCCAATTGCAGCAGCATACACCACTGACTTTATTCCAAGAACCAGATCCCTCGCTGGCATTGAGAAAGCTGTGTCGTCTTCGATTTGAGGAATGAGCGGAAATTCTTCGACCGGTAGTGTTTTTATAACAGTTTCGACATTTTCTGTTTTTACTTTAAGGATTTGACCATCACTATCTAGCACCACGCTTTTTTCCTTTGAAAGGGAGTTTAAAAAAGAGCCTAAGATATTTGCAGGCACAACAATCTCACCGGCTTCAATCATTTTAACGGGAACCGTTATGCTAATCCCTAGATCAAGATTTGTTGATTTGATCACAAGAGAGTTCTTCTCGGCTTTTAGATGAAGTCCTCTGAGTACTGGAAGAGTTACGTTCTTGCCTGCGATTTTCTCTGCCTTAGTCACAGCCTCTGACAATTTTTCCTTAATAGTTTCTATTTTCATATATAAATACTTGTTATTACTATTAGTGCTGTGGATATGTGTAAATCTTTTATAGCTATATTTTACTACCCTGGTTTAGATTTCTTCTTAAATCCTGATGGGGATAACAAAAGTGTAGCCTGGATAAGAATTTAATAAAAATCCTGAAAGCTCTTTTTATTCTGTTTTGTACACACAAGGTGTCGGGGTTTTCCACAGAGTTTTACACAGCAAGCAAGCTCCTGATCTGCCCAATCTCTTGTGACAGGTCATGGTTCTCTTTTAGATCAGTTTTAATTTTCTCACACGAGTGAATAACCGTAGTGTGGTCTCTCCCCCCAAGCTTCTGCCCTATGGAAGGATAGGAGATATTAAAATCTTCTCGGAGAATATACATAATTATTTGACGAGGCTTGATAATCTCCTTACGGCGAGTTTTTTCGTAAATACTTTCTTCAGCAATATTATAAAAATCAGACACGATTTTAACAATATCTTTAACTGCTACAAGCCTCTTTGGCTTTGCGCTATTTTTTACAAAATTCCTAACTTCGGTGATATTAATATCCTTGTTTTTGAGTTGAGTGTGAATCGCAAGAGTGTTTAATATTCCCTCGAGATCGCGAATATTTCCATTGATTGACTGGGAAAGATACTCAATGACCTCTGGTTGAAGATTGAGTCCTAATTTAAGCGCCTTGGTGGTCAATATGGCTATACGCGACTCGTGATCAGGTTGTGGTATGTCCACTATCATTCCCGCTGCAAAGCGAGATTTTAGACGATCCTCGAGACCGGTAATAAAATGTGGGTGTTTGTCAGAAGAAAAGATAATCTGCTTATTATTATCATATAGAGTATTAAAGAGATGAAAAAGCTCCTCTTGAAATTTCTGTTTCTCCGAAAAAAACTGAATGTCATCCATTATCAAAAGATCATATTTTCTATATTTCTCCTTAAATATAGCCATTTTTTGATTTTGGAGGGCATTCATACAATCTTGGCCGAATCGTTCCGAGGTCATATAAAAAACTTTCTTTGACGGGTTTTGGTTTTTAATATGATTGCCTATTGCCTGTATTAAGTGAGTTTTTCCGTGTCCTGTTGATCCGTAGATAAACAAGGGGTTATACATGATTCCTGGCTTTTTTATTACTGCCTGAGCGGCAGCATGAGCTAGCTCGTTGAAGGAACCAACTATAAAAGTATCAAAGGTATAACGGGGATTGAGATTGTCGTCTCGATTTATGGACACCTCTTGTAAAGGAAGTTCGCGCATACCGAAACCTTCTTTAATCATTCCATCATCCTTTCTTCTGACTTCTTCTTTGTTTACAACATACTCGACTGCATGAACAGTGTGGTCGAGCCCTCGTAGGGATTTTAAAATGATGCTGTGATATTTATTACAGAGCCATTCTTTTGCAAAAGCATTAGGAACCGAGAGCACCATAATCCCCTCCTCCCTTTTTACTATGTGAGTATCCTTAAACCAAGTTGTGAAGCTGGTCTTTGAAGTTACCAGTTCCATTTCTACCAAAACGCTTTGCCACAGTTGTTTATTTTCCATATAGATGTTTTAGTATATCCTCCGACGGTTTAATGGGCACTTGAAATAGGGCCTCAAAATGTTTATAATGTGTTAATAACCTGTGTAAAGAAACAATGTCTACAACATACCAACCAAAAAAACGCAAGCGCGCTCGTGCGCACGGATTCAGAAAGAGATCAAAGACCACTGGAGGTCAGAGAACAATAAAGAGTCGAAGAAGGAAGGGCCGAGCAAAACTAACGGTGTAATGCATGCTTAAAAAAGGATTCAGGATTTCCCGAAAGGATTTCCCCGCCTTACTTACGAGTAGGCACTTTTTGCATTCCGAACATTTTTCCTTGCGAATATCAACTTCCCAGGATAAACATCCACATATTGGGGTTTCGGTTTCCAAAAAAATTTCCAAAAAAGCTAGCATCCGAAATACAATAAGAAGAAGAGTCTATTCAGTTGTATTTAAATATTTAAAAGACCTTAAACCTAAAACATTATTGTTTGTGTCAAAAATAAATGGCGACAAGGTAAAAGGAAAAGAACTTCAGTTGGAAATAGAAAAACTTTTAACTTCAGGCAATCTGATTGAAAGAGTTTAATAAAGAAGATAAAATCAAAAGATAAATGTCATACATCTACAACACCTATATATTTAATCCACTATACAATCTTTTAGTTGGCCTTTTTAACGTATTCCCTTGGATTGACGCTGGAATTGCCGTTGTATTTCTAACAATCATTGTTCGTTTTATTTTGTTCCCTCTTTCAAAAAAAGCAGTGCTCACCCAGATAAGAATGCGCGAGATCGCCCCCCTACTCGAAGGCTTAAAGGAAAAGCACAAAGATAAACCAGAAGAATTGGCCAGAAGAACCATGGCAATTTATAAAGAGCAAAAAGTTAATCCTTTTTCGGGAGTCTTCCTTATACTTTTGCAGCTTCCAGTTATCTGGGCCCTATATCAAATATTTTTAAACGCAGGTTTTCCCAACGTAAATGCAAACATCTTGTATTCATTTATTAAAATTCCAGATTTTATAGACATACAATTCTTGGGACTTTTTGACATAACTGGTAAAAGCCTGGTTCTGGCGCTCCTCGCCGCCCTCAGTACCTATTTTCAGATAAAGCTTGCCGCAAGCAAAATGCCCCCTATTGATAAGGACGCTAAAAAAACTTTTGGTAACGATCTGGCTCGCAGCATGCAAACTCAGATGAAGTATTTTTTCCCGATAATAGTATTTTTTATTGCCTTTAAAATCTCAGGAGTTATAGCTCTCTATTGGCTAACCTCAAACCTTTTTACGATCGCTCAAGAGTATTGGATACACAAAAAGTACGTTACTGTGAAAGTTTAAGTGCCCACAGAGAAAGGTCGTTTTTGTTTGTAAAGATAAAATAATCTTCATCTGGAGTTAAAAATGGATTTATAATATCTAGGTCCAAATTGAAATCTTTTTTAGGATCCAGAACAACTCTTGATTCACCACCCTCAGTGTCGTGTAGCCAAACTTGATCTGAATAATGTGTTACTCCCTGATACCACAAATCTGGTTCCCCGGCAGTAATTCCTATAGTTGATACTGGCGATCCGCAATAAATGAGCGGAGCTACTTTTTTACTCCACACACATTTTGATGCAAAAGTAGAAGGCGAGAGCTCACCCCTTGTTCCATCAAGCAAGTCTCCATAAAAAAATCTTGTCAACCCCTCATCGTTATATGAATAAACAAATTTATTATCCAAAAAATTTACAAGAACAGTTAATCCATTTAAAGGACCTTCAAGTTTATTTATTGCACCATTAACCGGGTTTAGTGTGTATGCAAAACCGGCGGCTCCAGCGCTCGGTTTTGTCAAAATAACTATGTTTTTTCCAGGCCAATCAATTTGCCAATCAGTAAAACTTGAATTAAATAGTGTTTGACGTCCGCTACCATTAAAAGCTGAGATCACGATTGCTCCCTCGTCTTTTAGGTTATATGAAATATTAGACGCATTACCCACCGAAACATCTCCAATATCACCTCTTAAAACCGTGGAATAAATATTATAAAGAGCATTAGTTGAAGTAGATTTTGGAGGAATAATATCTATAGATGTATTTGAGATTTGATCGGTATTGTTAACAAGGGACCGGTATATTACGCCAGACGCATCTTTTTTAAAATGAGCTTCATATATTTTAGGCAAAGTATTGTTTGTAATTTTTATTTTTTCAAGTGTTGCTGGGTTTATATCATATATGTGTCCTGTTGCCCTGTCGGAATAACGCACAAAAGTTGAATTGTTTTTAATAAAGCCGACCGCCCCGGCAACAGGCACTTCAGAGAGCCTAAATAGCTTTGCCAAAGACTTGCTTTCATCAGTAGCGATAACTTCCTCGGGAAAATCTTTGTCTGCGCTTTGCGCAACATCTCCCCCTCCTTGCCCAAACGGCAATATGTTTTTTATGTTTTTACTTATAGACCCTTCTGGGTTAGAAAAAAAGAATAATCCAACAAAAATAAGCAAACCTATAACTAATAAACCTATTCCTATTTTTAGTATTTTTTTATTCATTAATAAAAACAAACATGCCAATGTGGCGGATTCCTCTTTCCATTTACCGTCAGATTTTCATTAACATATATACCACCCTGGTATTCATATTTTTGCGTTCCGGGAGCACACCCTGCAGTGTTTGTAACGTTTTTTCCACTGCGGATAGCTGCATCCATTTTAGCACTATTGTTAATGGCCAAATCAACAACCCTAACATTAGGAGGTTTATGAGGAGTATTGTTTTCTGAATATGTTCTCGACCTATTTCCATGAAGCCAATACTCAGTGCCTCCAGTAACCTGTATTTGACAGCCCCCACATGACCTATATAACCTATCAAGCCCTGATATGACAGAGTCACTTATACCCCACAATGATGTGCACAAATCACCAACTTTTTGGCAGTTTAACTTATTTACAGTTATATTCTTTTTTCCATTAACTAACCCTCTATTTTCCAAATCCGCCCGCTCAACTGAATCACTCGGCCAAGGATCACCTTCTTTAAAGTTGTATCCACTTGGGGGTTGGGTGGTTGGGGGTCCTGGCGGCGTGACCGTTCCTGGGGGAGTGACAGTTCCTGGCGGCGTGGTTGGCGGAGTTCCTGTATCTAGACCAGGCCCTTTTTCAACAGGCGTAAGACTTAATTTTAAATTAAGCAGGTTCGGGTTTAAGGTGGAGAGAATAGTAAAAGAACCTATTGTTAGCAAAAGTCCCAGAAGAGCATTTTGAATAGTTTCTTTGGCATTACTTTTTTGCCCAAAACCTTCAGCAGATATGTATTTAAATCCGCCAATTATTATCTGCAAAACCGCTAAAACTCCGGCAAAACCTATTATTAGCTTAATCATGCCCTGAAGATAACCAGATACGACAACCTTATCTTCTAATTTGCCGCCAGGACCAATAGGGAGCTGTTCAAGAAGGACATATTCAGTGTCAGTATTTAAATCAATATTATCTTGCGCAAAAACATTTGCTGAAAAACTTGCTACAAAAATAACGACAGCTGAAGCAATAAATAAATACTTCATTTTAGAAGTTTTTTTCATCTCCAAATTGTACTAGAAAATCCTTAGATGCGCTTTGGGATATCCTCTCTAGATGTTTAGTTGTTAGAACTATAAGAGATTTACCTTTGCTATTTTCTGGTGCTCGAAATGTAACCTGGTTACCTATTTGGATGTTACTAGTATCATTTATTTTCCAGCGATAGCTAATCAGTGGATCATCTTTGCTAGTAGCACTAAAGAAATATGGAAACGCGCCAAATGTCACCTCTTCATTTTTAAGTATAAAATTATTACTTATTTCATTTTGAAATAAGTATCCGAGTAGCGGGTTATTTTCATAGATTAAATTTTTAGGAAATGAAGGGCGTAAATTTATAGATGATCTACCGACAAGTTTTTCTCCATCATAAACATCCACCCGGATAACCTGACCAAAAGAAAGTCCCGATTCGCTAAATCTATAAGAATTACGTCCATAACCAGAGAGGCTACCTTCTGCCGTTCCATTTCTAACCCACTTATATGTTAATTGCCTTGGATCTAGTTTGGATCCATTAGAGCCAATAACGTTTGGTATTGCTGTAAATATTATTTCGCCTCGGGTAGACCACAAAGATCTTCCTTTATAAAAAGGTGGTGTGTAGGAATTGCCTTGCCATAAAATATCGACACTACCTGGTGTAACTACGACTGATTTGTTGTATGTTTTTCCTTCACTTACTATTACCAACCTTACGAGACTATTGGAACCTATTTCACCAGAAACAAACGAAATAGATTTTTCACCCCTACCACTTTTTATTACTTGCCCGTTCACACTCCATGTAAGTAAGGCATTATTTAAATCAATTCCCGAACCCTCGACGATAACCCTAACCTCCTGGTTAGGCCGAGGAACACTGGGGGAGACAATAAAGTTTGTTGATCCCACTATATCTTCTACACCAACAGCCCCTTGTGCATTTACAGAAATATTTAAAAAAGGAGCAACCAAGAAGACAGATAATAGCAAAAAAACTTTTTTCTTGATCATTTATTTATTATAGCCCACATTTTTTATTTTTTTGTATCAACCCTCGGTGAATCTGGGGAACCCGTAACTTTGTTCAATAGCTCCTTTTTCTTTTGATCTAAAATAATTAGGACAACTGCTAATGTCCAAGCAGGCAACATATTAATAATGGGTATCATCTCTACAATAAACCCTCCTCCAAGTATCCCCCCTCGTTTAGGAGTCGCAAATTTAACTCCCTTGGAACTAAACCAAAAATAAAAAGTAAGAAATGCAAAAAAGCCAATAACAACAGAAATAATTTGGCCTAAAACCGGAATAAGATTAATGATGAGCTGAAATGCATCAAAAAAAACAGCAACAGCTATCATTAATCCTGATGTTGTTTGGCTAAGTTTTTTTGAATCTGCCATTTAATTTTAACTAACTTTATCTGTCTCTAAATCTTGTTTAGCTTTTTTGATTGCAAGTACCTGAGAAGGGTCAGAGGTAATAATCTGGTCCTCGGTGTAGGAAGCAATAGTTTTTATGGCAACATGCTTTAGCCCTGCAAAGAATATCCCCTCTCCAACATCAGATTCGAGTAGAAGATATTTTTCTTCGTCGGTCAGGTTAAAGGTTTCTTGGAGCTTGTCTATTGCCGTCGGTGACTGCTTTAAGAGGATCTGTATGGATGAGTTGGTAATGATTGAAAGTCCGTAAGGAGATTTTAAAAAGTCCCCTACATCTTGAGTAATGGTCGCTACCCCTAAATAATATTTTCGGCCTCGTTTAACTAGACCCATTAAAAATGATGCGGTATCGTCTGACTTCATCATCCACCACGCCTCATCTATTACCAGTAGGCGCTTCTTGAGTTCTTTTCGTATTGCATTCCAAATATAGTGAGTAACTATATACATGGCGATAGGCTTGAGCTCATCTTCCATGTCTCGAAGGGAGAACACCACAAATTTTCTGTTTATATCAACGTTTGTTGGGCGATTAATAAATCCGGCCCAAGTCCCTTTTGTGTATTTAGTAAGTCTTTGTGCAAGTGACTCCCCGCCTTCCATACCAGACAAAACAAGCTCAAAGTCAGACATCAAAGGAGCTTCGATATTTGAGAAATCAGAGTCTGCGCTAATGTCTTTCAGGGCATATGTTTCTGTAATTGCTCGGTCTATGATGGCATCTTCCTCAGCTGTTAAACCTCCCATCATCAGCCTAAAGAGCCCTACCAGATTAATAATATTTGATCGCAGGACATTGGCTGCCGCTTCCTCTGGACCCGGAATAGGTAGATCAAATGGGTTTATATGGTGCTCAGAGTTTAGGGAAATTTTAAAATACCTTCCTCCAGTAGCTTCTGCCATATATTCATATTCTCGTTCAGGATCTATAACAATCACTTCCGTTTCAAACATCAAGGTCCTTAGAATTTCAAGCTTAGTCATATAGGATTTTCCTGCTCCAGACTTGGCAAAAACTACAGAGTTATAGTTTTCTAAAGAAAATCGATCAAACAAAACTAAGGAAGAGTTGTGCCGGTTAACTCCATAGAGTATTCCCTTATCCGATGTAAGGTCAAAAGATGTAAAAGGAAACAAGCTCGATAAGGGTGATGAGTTCAGCTTAGAGTGAACAGTCAAAAGATCATTTCCTAAAGGAAGTGTGCTTTTATACCCTTGTTCTTGCTGAAATAATGCCGGTTTTACATAAACAAGTTTCGCTTCAAGGATTGATTTTATTTCTGACTCGACTTTATCTAGCTCAAGGTCGCTATTTGCATAAATCGTTATGTAAAGACCCACTTCGAAAAGCTTTTCTTGAGCTTGTTGTAAATCGTCTCTAAGGTTTTCTAGATCTTGATAAGCAACATCTAGCATTGGGTCGCGGACTAAGCCCTTATCTTCCCTGGTCGAAATCTGACTTTGCACCTCAGCCACTTTTTTTTGAAACTGTTTTAAGACTTTGGATGTTTCCATTGGATGGATGAAAATAGAAACATCAAAAACCTTGTCAATATTTATTATGGGAGAAAACCAACTCTCTGATAGAAATCGAGGGTATGAAATAACAAAAAAACTTCGCACTATTTTTTCTCCAAGATTTAGCTCTTTAGGTGTAACCTTGATTGCACTTGGAGCAATAATATCTTTTAGCTCAAGAACTCCAGCCTCAAATATTTCATGTGGCAAAATAGAATTAAGCTCTGCTTGCTTCACCTCCTTTTTTCCTAAAAAATCAAAAATTCCCATATTAATTTATTTTTATTGGCTTTTCTGTTTCGCCTGGATTAAAGGCTTTATAAAATAACTCTATCACTTCCTCGGTCCCCAACCTTGCCACGCGAATACCCGTGCGGACTAGTCCCTGCTCAACAACCGACATCCTCTCTTCTAGTTGGGTTTTGTTTTCATCAAAGCTTGCTTGATTTGATATTTTTACCTCACTTTGGGTCGAAGTTTTTAATAACCCTCGTATCCCCTGAGTAGTTGAATTGTCAATAATAGCTGAATCATATGGAACGACGATAAAAAAGTGCTTGGTCATAATATTGGTATTTTCTGCGAAGTTTCTTATGAATTCAATATATTCACCAGTCTGGATCCTCATAAGAGAATTCGTTTGTTTTTTTACTTGCTCTTCAAGCAATGCAAGATAAGGCCTGATATCAAGTTTTCTTGATTGCACGACTATTTGAACAGTAAAATCCAAAGAATTTAGAAAATCTTGAAACTGAAAAAGTATAGCTGTTCTTTCGTCCTCTGATTTAAGCGCGAAGTTAAGTGAAGATGCAAGAAATATTCCTCTCATCCCACCATCTTTCAAAAGTAGAATCCCATCTCTAACTTCTTTTATAGGTACAAATTCTTGTGTCGAGTTTTTGCTCGTAGTCATGCATTTATTATATACCAACAACTAATCACAAACGACTAATATTAATAAATAAAATAAATTTCAAAAAAATCATGGAAATTATAAGATACGAAAAGTAAACTATAATTATCAGTTTGTTAACGACTCCCTATAGTTTGTATGTTCTTCGTCGTCTGTTTTTGTAACTGGGTTTAAATTCTCCTGAATATCTAAGCTCCACGTAAGATCCTTTAGTTTACTTTCAGATAGCTTGGGAACATATACTTGCTTAATAGGCCCAGCTTCCCTGTTTGACGCTACAGGATCTTTCTCTTCTTTGTGCCACAAATAGAGCTTGCTAGAAGTGTGATATTTCAAAAAAGCCTCTACGGTCGATATAAAAGGTTTATCGTTGAGTTTAAAAAACGCTAGAGCAAAGCCAAACCCAAGCACCGGAGCAGCAAAAACAAAAGCAATAATATTTGGTAATAATGTAAACAAAACCACAGCAATGCCGATACTACCAGCAACATAAATAAATTGTTTAAAAGTAAGTGGACCAAAGATTTTGTCTTCTATCTCTAAAAATTGTGGTACTTGGAATCTCATTTTTAATTCGTTGGTTCCCTGTAAGGGTCTTCTCCTTGTTTGTAATCTGAATAATTTGGTATGGAAGTTAAATGCGGTCGGACAGGCTCGTCGCTTGTGTTTATTGCAGGATCTTGATTTAAAGAAGGGACAATAAAAGCTGTGTTATCTGAAATTCCACCCATTTTATCAGCTAATTTTACTACCACTCTTTCTTGGATTAGATCAAATATCTCACTCGCTAGTTCCTCGTTTAAATTAACCTCAACAACCAAATTTTCATAGAAATCATCTTTAGATGTAAATCCATAAAGAATTAGAAGTGTTTCAGTTTCTAATGTTTGAATCTGCTCAATAGAAAGATTTTTTTCAGTTGAGATTTTTTTTATTTCACTTCTCCAATCCACAGCCGAAAGAGCTGATTGCAAATCTTTGGGCAACTCATTAAACTTTTCTTCAATTATTTTTGTGGATTCATTCATGTTGTTTGTGTTTAGGGTGTAGGGGATGCGGAATCTGTCGAAGAGGTCTCGCCTTCCTTATCCTTTTTTTCCTTTTCTATTCTGTCTTCTTCATCTTTTGCTTCTTTTGCGTTCACTTTTTTAAGTTGCTCAAGGAGCTTTTCTTCTTCAGTTTTTTCCTTGAGAGACTTTCTAAGAATCCTTACCCTTTCTTCGCTCTCTCTTTTTATTAATCCAAGACCAAATATTCTATCTGTGTTTGGTCGCCATTCCCTTTTTTTTCCGTCCTTTGTTTCTATTTTATCTTTTCTTTTTTCCAGAACCCTTTCTACCCTATCCTTGCCAGCATCCATTTCCTTTGCCTCTTTAGCCGCTTTTTCTGTATCAACCTTTGTCTTTAGAGATGGGGCAAGTTCAGTCTCAATAAAGTCGGTTCTACTTTTCTCATATTCACCCCGAAGTCTCTCTGCTTCCGCCTTGGCTTCGCCTTGTTTTGATTCAATATTTTTTAGGCGCTCCCCTCTAAGTCGGTCGGCTTCAGCTTTAGCAGATTGGTAAACAATGTTTTCACCAGCCAACTGCTCATCTGTTGCGGGGGAGCCATCCGGACTTACGTATCCAACCGCTTCTGCTTCTGCTACAGCTATACTTCGCGCGTTTTCTTCCTTTGCTTCCGCATCAGCTAACTCTGCTGATTTAGCTTCAGTTTCTGCCAAGTCTTTTACTCTCTCCTCTTCAGCCTCTGCTGCTAATAATTCTGGGGACTTTGTAATAGCCGTATCTACTAGAGTATTTACTCGTTTTATTTCGGTTTCGTGTAGATCTTTTGCCTCTTCAGCCGCCTTAGCGGTGACATTCATTGCTTTTGCTTTCTCCTCCTCCTCTTTGGGGGTTACCACCCTGAGAGACTTAATGTTTTTCTGAAGCTCTTCTTCTTTGCGTTTGATATCACCAGCAAAGCCTCCTTTTTGAGCGGCTCCGGCCCCCATTTGTTTGCCAATACTTGCTCGACCATCAAAACTTGCCGTGGCAGCTTTTCTCGCGGTTGCTAGTTGTAACCTCGCACCGATATCTCCTCTAGCAGCTCTTTCTTGAAGTTCAGGGTTATCTGCCCGAGCTTGAGCCGCTCGACCCACTGTTCCTCTGCCAAATCTTCCTGCCAAACCAAACGTACCCGCACCAGCTTTTCCTGTTGCCCAATCAATAGCTTTGTTAGCACCATAAGGCACTTTTTGAGCCATAGATTTTGAAATCGTTAGTGACGCAACCATAAAGACTATTACAATTATAAAATTTAATAGAAGACCAATAGCCCCTTCGTCATAGCTTGCTTTACCCGTAGTGTCCAGTGTTCCTGCAATATCGGACAACTTTCCAGTAGAAGCCCCAGGCACCGTCAGGGTTTGTAGAATGGTTAAAGCAATCCAGGTTACAAAGAAATATATCGCTGGAAAAAAAGCATGGTTGATAAGAGCATCTTTCCATTTAGTAAAGTGCCCCTTGGCTCCCGGGATGATGTCTGCCATAAGAGCGATAGGGGAGAAAATCATTACAAAAATCAAAACAACAAAGCGAATAATAAGCATTATTGAGATGGCCAAGAAAATAAAAGCAGAAACTAAAAGAAGAATAGATCCCATGATTCCCATTATGATAACTTTCGTACCATTAAGAGTGCCCGCTAGATCAAAAATTGACTGCAGGTTTAAGACTCTAGTAATACTATTTGAAATTCCAAACTGTTTGAAAGAAGCACCGGCCTCCAGTGCCCCAGGGGCAACAGCGCCATATAAAGTTATGGCGATTAAGTTAGAAGCATCTATGATCACCCTAGTTCCAAATAGACTAAAATTTATCAAAAGTGCCGCTATGACCATCTTTACAATCAGATTCCTCGCATCTGTTGTTGACTTCTGCCCAATAATTAAAAGTATGCTTGTATACAGAAGTATAAATATAAAAGACATGTTGGCAACATCCCGCACAATTGACCAAATTTGTACAATTGCAGCTTTTGGTAGAGTGTTCGACATATCTAAAATTGTAAAATGCACAACTTGATTAAGAAGAACGCCGGCAGTCAGCGTGAAAACACTCATTATTGACAATAGTAAAGCTGCGACAGGGCTAATTATTACTCCAACAACGTTAAGGGTTATGCTCGTTAAACCTTTAACAAAGGCGCCCAATGATGTAAAACAATCTATGTCAAAAATTTTTCCAATTTCACAGACCTCCCCTTCTTCCGCTTCCTCAAGCTCAGCGTGCGCGATATTTGGAAGTAAAAACTGACTACCTAGGAGCAAGACAATAATTAGCAGAGGAAGAAATACTTTATGTTTAAAAAGATTGAGTTTCATTTTATTCATATATATAAATTGACCCATCACAACGCTGCTGATATACAGCTTGCACTGAGTTCTCTTTGTCTACGGCTGTAAGGTTTGCGCTTTTATTACCTAGCTTGTCGTAGATTCTCGATTGTGTGATGGTGGTTGTGTTACCAACGCTAATCTTTGTGGGACTTGCAGACCATGCATTTTGTGACTCTTCGGGACCAAGCGGAGGGGTAATTCTATTTTCATCGCCACTCCATATAAGTTGAGCAAACTCACCTGTTTTTCCGGCTGTTCCTCCTGAAATAGTTGCCACCCATTCCACTTTTTCACCCCTCCTTGCGGTAAGGCTATTTCTACCGGGCTCACATTTCACTTGCAGTGGAGCATAAAGTGAAACTTTAACAGTATTTCTGCAACCTACCTGAATAGGCTCCCTGCCAGGTATGGTTGCAGTTACGCTTGCGTTTTTAATCCCCTCGGTAGAGTAGATTACGTCAAATGATTTATCAGTTTTACCAGATATTTCTTCCCCGCTCCATAGATAGGTTGCCGTAGTAGTTCCCAATGAATTTGTTACCGTCCATTTAACAGGAGCGCCTTTGATCACTGATTCAGGTGAGGCCGAGCAGCTAACCAATGATGATGGTGGCTGTGTACCGCCCCCAACTGTTTCCTGTCCACCACTCGTTTTATATTTTGGAGTGTTTCCACTAGTAACTAAACCGATACCACCAAAGACTGTTTTTTGTACAAGCTGTCCAAGAAGCGCGCTTACGAGCTCATCAAACTCATCCGCCAGTTCAAGTTGAGTTACGCCAGACCCTAAGACTTTTTCTAGTTGAGCCTCTATAACTACGCCTGGAGTTTTATCCGGAGCTTGCTCTATACAGCCATCTAGACCATTTCCGATATCTCCAAATACCAAGCACTCCCCTGGCCTACTCAAAAAACCCTTACCCCAATCAAGTTTTTGAGACTGTGCTCCCACAGCTCCCGCTATTCTTAAATCTAATTCCAAATCTGCTTCAACGAAGGCTGAATATGGATTATATTTACTAGTCTGTGTTAGCTCAAACCAGCTATCCCAACCACCTTTTGAAAAATCAGTATAAAAATCCTCAATATTATTTGCGATGCCTGTTAGAGTGCACTGTGATCCGGAGTTACCTCGGTCATCCCTACCAGTTTTTTTTGCATAATTAAGCGCCAATGAAAGCTTTAGATTATCTTGAAGAGGTGAACATAGAAAACCGGCATCAGTGCTGTTTATAAAATCCCCCGCTATGCCATCGGCTATATCTGTAAAATATCTGGAGGGGTCCGATATGAATGCTGGGTTCTCGTCAAACCCGCTATTAATCCAATCAATTGTGCTGTCGATAATTTTTTCCAAAACTCCTTTTACGATAAAAATGGCAATAGTATCATAGGATACTCCTGGAATTGTGATGCCGAAAACAGTTAGGCCCACTTCCTTATTTCTTAATGCGCTATCCGAAATTGGAACAGGTGGAATAAAATCTGTCTGCAAGAGATCTATCGGTGCTAGCAAAGCACTTGTAGATAGTGGAGCTAATCCCAATGAAAGCATTAAACTCAAAGTTATTAATTTTTTATACATCATATTCCTATTCCTCCCATCGGAAGACCATTTGCCCTCATCGTCTGTTCAATTGTTAAAAAAATACTTGATTCCCCCTCACTATTTTTTGCTTGCGTATTTAATGCGGCATATGCGCTTACTGGATCCTTCGTAATATCTGAAAGTTCTTTTGCTGCATTTGAGCTACTAATATAATTATTCACTAAATCTAAATGTGTTTTTTTAAGAATTTCTGGGACTGGGGTATTTCTCACCTCGTTACTTGATGTTTTATATAAAACTGAAACCTCAAGCATAAATTTTGAGAACTCAGGGCTTCCAGCTGTTAAGTTAGAATTTTTTCTAGACTTATCCTTTATAAGAGCGGCATATTTAGCTCTAATTTCAAATATAGTTTGACCATAAAACTGTAAGTTGCTTTCTGTGTCTGGAATGATCTTTATCTGGGATTCGTTTATATAGGCACTTTTATCAAGACTGATAATATTTTTTGCGTATTTTTCTGCAAGTTTATTTAAATTTTCTGGTGTTGCCTGTCCCTTAGAGGAGAGATTCATATATTCTGTAAAAAGTTGACGTCCCACAAGGTCCGTTTCACTTAAAGGAATTTTGTTTTCTGAATTAGGATTTAAATTACCAAACAACTCTTTGTTAACTAGGGCTGTATCTTTTTGATTTTGAGATCGGACAGCCAAAAGTTCTGCCTCCTTGTCTTTGAAGGCATTTGCTTGATCATATCGAACCCAGAGCGCACCACTAATCAGTGCAACAGAGAGAAAAACAGACTGAAACGAGCGTGAATGAAACAATTTCTTCATTAACTAAAAGTATATCAGAATTTTTATTGTTTTTGTGTATAATTATCCAATGTATATAAGAAAAGTTTACTCTGTATTAATTTTGATTGTGATTTTATTAGGAATATCACAGATCGGTATTAATAAGGAGGCAAAATCAGCACTATATTCTTTTTCCTCTGATACTTTGAGTGGACCCGGAATAAGATCAAATCGAGTACTCTTGTTTCAAGCTACTCCATATGAAGTAAGGCCGGGAGGAGAGGTCACGCTTGTCGGCTCAGGCTTTAGTAAGACAGAAAACCGCGTATTAATAGGAGACAAAGTTGGTATTTTCGCCACTTCTACAAACGGAACTGAGATCCGCTTTAAAATTCCATCCAACTTTAAAGAAAATACTTATAAAATAACGGTTTTTAACCAGTTAGGCTCATCGACTAATCCAGTAGCTCCAGTTTTAGTTAAAGTCACAAAAAAACCTCAATCTCCCCCATCTGTATCGAGCGCCACTATCGAAGGGGGGGTTATTACAATTTCAGGCTCAGGTTTTTCAGAGTCTAATAATATTTATACAAATATGGGAAGTGTTGAGAAAATCAAACTCTCTAAAAGAAAAACTTTATCCTTTTCAATCGCAAGTCTTACAAGTTATTCTCAGGCCAAAAATTCATTAAAGGGAGCAGTTGCTGTATTTCCCCTTTCTATTTTTATACAAAATGAACATGGAATATCCCAAGTTCCTTATAATATCGACATAACAATATGATAAAAAAGATTTTACTATCAATGATTCTAATAGGGCTTATAACCTTTCCTGTGTCTAGTTTTGCCCAAGCCGAACTTCCTTTTGCGGGATTTTCTACATTCACTACTCCATGCACTTGTTCTGGAACTTTTTATATTTGGTTTACCCCTTTATATTTAGGAGGCCCGGTGGTAGTTACTGGACCTATGGTTTATTCCCCTTTCTCAACGATTCCTTATGCAAACTTTTTCACAGGCGTGCCAGCTGTTTGGCATTTGGGAGCATATATTCCTGGAGTTCAGGCATGTTGGATGGCATCCCCTGTGGGATGTTTTCCCCTCCCATCTTTTGGTCTTATGACCAAGGTAGGAACTAGTAGGCCTGGGATTTAAAGCCTAGATACGAGTTTCTTCCAAATATTTATATCTGCGTCTTCTGCTCTAAGGTTAGGATCAAGATTTAAATCACTAAAAATCTGTAAAATTTCTTTTTTTCCATAAATTTCAGCTAAATTTGATGAAAGCTTCTTTCTTTTGGATTTAAAACCAGTTTTTACCACTCTAAAAAAGTCTTCTTCGCTAAAATCTTTAAAAAAATCTTTTGAAGTATCTTCTATGATTAGTATCCCCGAATCAACCTTAGGTGGAGGACTAAAAGATCCAGCCTTCACCGTTTTAAAATAACTTGGCTTCCCGTAGGCTTTAATAGAAAGTGAAAGTATACTTTCTTTTTTATCGCGGGCAACAACTCTTTCGGCCACTTCTTTTTGAAGCAATATGGCAATTCTCTCTGGGATTAATTTTGCAGAAAGAAATTTTCTTAGAATCCCCCCAGTAATGTTGTAGGGAATATTTGCAACTATTTTATATTCCGACTTGGACGTTAAACGTCCAAGTGAACTCCCTAGATCAAAATCCATTATGTCTCCGTGGATTAGATCTAGTTTCCCCGCTTTTATTTCTTCAGCAAATTTTTCCTTGAGAAATTCATAAAGCTCATCATCTTTTTCCACTGCAATAACTTTTGCCGCAAAAAAAAGTAATTTTTTAGTTAGGTCTCCTTTTCCGGGTCCAATTTCTAAAACGACATCATCCGCATTAACTTCACCAGCATTAACCATGGCCTTTAAATCAGCATCGGAGTGTAAAAAATGTTGCCCAAGAGATTTTTTTGCGTACATTTATTTTTTAAAAATCTATTTCTAAAAGTGGCTTGCGAGTAATTCCCTCCTCTTCAAAAATTTCCTCGGCAACTAATTCTTCTGGAATATCAAAAACAAATTGTGAAGGA
>JALYQT010000016.1 GCA_030855685.1 bacterium
CCCCATCGTCCCCAACAGGACTCTCAAGAGATACGGTAGACTGATCAATCTTTTCGATCTGATAAATTTTATCAACATCAAGATTCATTTCCATTGCGATTTCTTCAGGAAGAGGTTCACGGCCAAGGTCTTGCGTAAGTCGTCTCACAACTTGTTTGTATTTTGCTATGGTTTCTACCATATGTACTGGAACACGAATAGTTCTAGACTGATCGGCAAGCGCACGAGTTATCGCCTGTCTAATCCACCACGTTGCATAAGTTGAAAACTTGTAACCTTTGGTCCAATCAAATTTATCAACCGCTTTAAAGAGGCCAAGGTTACCTTCTTGAATAAGATCTAGAAGCGTTAGATCCGGACTTCTATTGGCATATTTTTTAGCGATAGAAACTACCAAACGCAGGTTAGCTTTTGCAAGTAAATTTTTAGCATCTTCATCCCCTGCTTCTATGCGCTTTGCCAACTCCTTTTCCATGTTCCCAGAAATAAGCGGATATTGTCCGATCTCCTTAAGATACATTTGTATGGAGTCATATGCAGAATCACTTTTATTATATGAATATTTTTTGTCAGTTTCTTCAGAAGGAATCTCGAGTAGCCCTCCCCCTTCTAAGATATCGATACCGAGGGTATTGAGCTCTAAATACATTTCTTCAAGAAAAAGAATGTTGTCTTCGATGGTTGGAAATTCTTTAAGAATCTCATCATAAGTAACAAAACCTCTTTCTTTTCCACGAGTTACAAGGCGATTTAAATGATCGCTATCTTGTCTTGCTTTCTTTGTGATTGTTTTTTGTGCAACAGTAACTTTAGATATTTTTGTCACCTTAAGTTCTTTTTTTTGAATTTTTGAAACTTTTTTAGGCGCAGGCTTAGCACTTCTTAAAGTAGAGTTGGCTCTGACTTTAATAGATTTTACTGCAGTTTTTTTTACTGAGTTTTTTTTCTTAGAAGTTTTTGTTTTCTTAGAATTATTAGAGGAGGTTTTATTTTTTTTAGAATTCATTTCAAATATTAATATTATACTATCTTCCTTTTACTTTCCAGATCTTGCATGCGTGTATGAACCTTTTCAACTTTCTCTCTGATTAAGCTAATTTCATTTTCATCTTTATTTTTTTCTGCCTGTGAGAGCTCTATGATCAACGCTCCTAGCTCATCACGCAAACGGTCATCATTTAAATTATCTAGGAGTTCTCGAACCTCTCTGTTTAAATTTTCTTCATCTGTAAAATAACTTTCTGCTTCAAACATCAAAGCTTCTTTTTCTATATTCATACTTTCAACTAATGTTGAGTAGTATGAATCCCCTACGATTTGCTTGATTTGGTTTTCAAGACTATCTATATCAAGCGTTGGGTTTGGAAGGGTTTTTTGCCAAAAGATTATTCCTATCAGTCTTTTTTCGATATGCGTTTTTCGGGGCGGTCTAGTGTTCAGGGTTTCCCCGCGAATTTCCTCAGACGTTGCTATCTCAGTGCTTGTAGGAGGTTTAGTTTGTTTTAGATCCTCCCATAATATTTCTTCTCTAATACCTGTTTTTTTAGCAACGATAGAAATAAAATGTGATCTTTCAATAGAGCTAGATAGCAGAGAGACGAGTGGTAATATTTTCTTCTCAACCAATTTTCCAATTTTTCTGGAATCTTTTTCTTTTTCTAATATTCCAGTAAGTGTGTTTTCAATAACATGTAGCGATGATCTAAGTGCTTCTTTCCAAATATTTGGATCTTCTTTAACTAGATCGGCAGGATCTTTACCCTGGGGCAACATAGTTGACTTAACATCCATCCCTAAAATTAACCCTAAAATTGCACTTTTTTCTTCAGCGATTCTTCCAGCCGTATCAGCATCAAATGCCAATATCAAACGAGGCGATAATCTCTCTAATTTTTTTAGATGATGAATAGTAAAAGCAGTTCCTGAAGAAGCCACCGTATTTTCCACTCCTGCTTGGTGTGAAAGTACAAGATCTAACTGTCCTTCTACCAGCACAGAGTAATTTCTTTTACGGATTTCACCTTTTGCCAAATCCAACCCGTACAGAACCTCGCTTTTGTTAAACAGGACGCTGTCGGAACTATTTAAATATTTAGGATTTGTCTCTTTTTTGAAAGCACGACCAGAAAAAGCTATAACCTTTCCGCTCGGATCACTAAGTGGAAAAATAATCCTGTCTCTAAATACGTCATATGAATCTTTTTTGGAATCTTCGGGGGGATTTTTTATTAAACCCGCCTTTAGGAGAGTAGCTTTGTCAAAACCTTCTTGAATTAGATGAGTATAAAGTGATCTCCATTCATCTAAAGCGTAACCAATCTTCCATTTTTTTAATGATTCATCACTAACCCCTCTGAAAGCTAGATATTTTTTAACTTCAGAGTTTTTTTCTAATTCTTGCTGGAAAAAAGTGGTGGCAGATAATATGGCTGAATACAACCTATCCTTTTCGGTTTGGGATTCGCCTTTTTGAAATTGAATTTCAACGCCTGCTTTTTCCGCAAGAATTTTTAATGCACCTCTAAAATCAGTACCCTCCATAGCTTCCACAAATGTAAACATATCGCCTTTTGCTCCGCATCCGAAACAATAATATGTTCCTCGGTTTGGAGATATTGTAAATGAGGGCGTCTTTTCATTGTGAAAAGGACACTTTCCTTTGAAGTTGGCGCCGGCTTTATCTATTTTTGTATAGGCACCAATTACCTCGGATATATCAAGCCTTTCCTTAATTTCTTCAACTGTTCCTCGCATAAATTACTTTGAATAACGAGTATTTATGGACTCGGATATTCCTTATTATTCGGTTGTTGCTTCTCGGATAAGCTTTTCTTTGTGACCTCCACTAAAGCCGGTTCCTGCAGGTATAAGACGTCCAATAATGACGTTTTCTTTCAAACCAAGCAATTCATCCTGAGCTCCTCTAATAGCAGCTTGGATTAGAACTCTTGGTGTATGTTGGAATGAAGCGGCAGAAAGGAAACTAGATCTACTCAAAGAAACTTCCGAAATTCCCATTATTACTTCGTCGCCCTTAGATTCTTCACCACCCTTAGCTTTTGCAATAAGGTTTTTCTCAACTAACTCAGAGACCTCCACAACTTCCCCTCTAGTATACCCTGTTGATCCACCCTCTTTGATCTTACGTCTAGAGAACATCTGGCGAATAATTAATTCAATGTGTTTGTGAGAAACTGCTGCTCCTTGAAGTTCATAGAGTTTTGAAACTTCATGAATAATATAGTTTTCTGTTTTTTCTCGCCCAGCGTAGCGGAAAAGCTCATCGAGATCGACCGATCCATCGGTTAAGATTGTTCCTTTTGCTACCTCAGAACCTATTCTATAAAGGATACTCCTATTGGCAGCAACCAAGTACTCTGTATCTAATTTTTTGCCTTTCACTTCTCCAACTTGAGGTGTTATTACTATGGTTCTTTCCTGACCATTTGCTCTGATTTCAGTTATTGTTCCGTCAATATGAGCAACAACGGCTGGATTTTTTGGCTTTCGCTTTTCAAATATTTCTTCAACTCTTGGAAGCCCCGCAGTGATGTCTCCAGATACACCCGCCACTCCTCCGGCGTGAAATGTACGCATTGTTAGCTGAGTTCCTGGTTCCCCAATCGCCTGAGCTGCAACAGTTCCTACCGCCTCACCTAACTCAATAACTTTATTTGTACCAAGATCTGCTCCATAACATTTTATACATAAACCATATATTGATTTACATACCATTGGAGAACGGACTGAAACTTCTTCAATCCCCGCTTTGTCCATAATGTCTCCATCGTGTTTAGTGATGAAGTGACCTTTTTTAAACAAAACAGAACCCTTTGAATCAGCAACATCAATAGCCAGGAATCTTCCTTTGACGCTTTTTGCAAAAGGAATATCAATACCTGATGCAGTTTTCTTTGAAATAATTGTACTTTCTTTGGTACCACAATCTTCTTCAGAAATTATTTCGTCTTGAGCAACATCAAACAATCTTCTTGTTAGATATCCGGCTTTAGCTGTATTTAGAGCGGTGTCCGTAAGACCTTTTCTTGAACCGTGTGTAGTAATAAAGAATTCAAGGGGTGTTAGTCCTTCTTTGTAACAAGAAATAATTGGAAACTCTAAGGCTTCTCCAGAAACGTTTTGAATAATACCCTTCATTCCAGCCATTTGGTTAATGTTTCCAAGAGTTCCTCGAGCTTTTGAATATGTCATGTCGTAGACAGAATCTTTTGGTCCCAATGTTCCAGGAATTAGAGCTTCAACTTCTTGTTTAACAGACTGCCAAATTTCAACAGATTTTTGTGATCTTTCTTTTGCAGATAACAAACCCTCATTGAATTGTTCGATAACTTTTTGAACTTTTTCCCTACCGCTGTTAATCAACGCGCCCTTAGCTTCTGGTATCTTAACATCATCAATTCCCCACGTAACTCCAGAGTGAGTTGCATATTTAAAACCAAACTCTTTTATGCGGTCAATAATAGGAGGTACATTTTCAATGCCATACTTCTCTATTAGTTCATCTACCAGGTCTGCAATTTTCTTTCCATCAATTTCTTGATTTAGGTATGGGTAATCTGCAGGTAATACGCTATTAAACAGTAGGCGACCGACGGAGGTTTCAAATATTTTTCCATCATATTCTTTATACTTAACAGAGTCTGTTGGAAGAACGTGGATTTTTGCTCTATATGCAACTGCATCAAAGTCGCGAGCTGTTACGGCGTTATTTGGACTTGGGAAATATTTTCCTTCTCCTTTTTCACCGGCAATTAATCGAGTCATCCAATAAATACCAAGAACGATATCAAGCATTTTTGCAGACACTACGGGCTCACCATTTCCTGGTTTTAGAATATTTTTGTCTGCCGCCATTATAAGACGAGCTTCTGCTTGAGCTTCATCAGAAAGAGGAACGTGAACGGCCATTTGATCTCCATCGAAGTCTGCGTTAAAAGCAGTACATA
The DNA here is from genome assembly GCA_030855685.1 of bacterium. Lineage (GTDB taxonomy): Bacteria > Patescibacteriota > Minisyncoccia > Phycocordibacterales > Zambryskibacteraceae > JAIFWN01. The sequence continues at coordinate 4,968 of JALYQT010000016.1, forward strand.
CCAATGGGTGAAGTTGAATGGCATTTCCCTCGATCAAAACTGGTTGAAAGGCCTGAATGCCGAGTCTGTGTAGTGTAGGTGCGCGGTTTAATAGAACGTATTTTCCTCGTATAACATCTTCAAGAATAGCCCAAACTTCTGGTATTGCGTCTTCGATTAATCTCCTTGCTCCCGGAATGTTGTATGCAAGTTCTTTTTTTAGTAGTTCAGATATAACAAAGGGTTTAAATAATTCAAGAACCATGTGCTTTGGAAGACCACATTGGTTGAGGTGCAAATCAGGTCCCACAACAATCACAGATCGTCCAGAATAATCCACTCGCTTACCTAAAAGATTTTGTCTGAATAATCCTCTTTTACCCTTTAAGTTATCGGAAAGAGATTTCAATGGTCGGCGTTGTGCTTGGTTTCCTGAAGCCGCACCATGTCGAATTGAATTATCAATAAGCGCGTCTACTGCTTCTTGAAGAATTCTTTTTTCATTTCGCAAAATAACATCCGGAGCGTGAATCTCTTTGAGTTTTTTTAATCTATTATTACGATTTATAACTCGACGATAAAGATCGTTTACATCCGATGTTGCATATCTTCCTCCATCAAGCGGAACCATTGGTCTAATAGCGGGTGGGATAACAGGAATACGAGTAAGAAACATCCATTCAGGGCGAATCTTTGCGTTAATCATCCAATGAACGGATGTAATTCTTTTGTTAAGGCGAGCAATTTCAGTAGCTGGAGCTTTTTCTAATTGAACTTCTAACTCTTTAAGAAGTTTCGCCAAATCCACTTCTTTTAATATATCGAATATCGCCTCAGCTCCAATACCTGCTTCAAAGATTGTAGAGTATTTCATTGAAAATCTATGGTACTCAACTTCATCCAAAACTCGTCCGGGAACTAATGACTCAATATCTCTTTTTGCACCAAGGGCAAGCTCTTTTAAAGCATCTTTTGATTTCTCATCTTGAAGTGGTTTTGTTTTTGCTTTAAATTCAGAATCTAAATCTTTTAAAACTCTGTTTTTCTCTGTTTCAGATACTGACGTGACAATATATCCTGCAAAATAAATAACTTTTTCAAGGGCTGCAACAGGAATACCCATTATTAATGAGATTCGCGATGGAACATTTTTCAAAAACCAGATATGCGCAACTGGACTCGCAAGTTCTATATGACCCATGCGTTCACGTCGAACAATAGATCGTGTTATTTCAACACCACATTTTTCACATACTATTCCCTTATATCTTATGCCGCGATATTTTCCACAATAACATTCGAAATCTTTGTCTGGTCCAAAAATTTTCTCATCAAATAGCCCGTTTCTTTCGCTTCTTTGGGTTCGATAGTTAATGGTTTCTGGTTTTGTGACTTCACCATATGACCATTCTTTAATTCGCTCAGGGCTTGCAACTTTGATAGAGATTAAATCAAAGTTTTGAGTGTCTATTGTTTTAGATTTGTTTGGTGTATTCATATTATTCGTTATTAGAGTCTACTTCTTTCTTTGATTGTTTCAGTTCCATATCCAAACCAAGACCACGAAGATTATTTAATAAAACGTTAAATGATGCTGGTGCATTTGGCTCGCTAATCTTTTCACCTTTAACGATTGAGTCAAAGGCTGCCGATCTACCAACTATGTCATCTGACTTGATGGTCAACATTTCTCGGAGTGTGTGAGCGGCGCCATGTCCAAGAAGAGCCCAGACTTCCATTTCTCCAAATCTTTGACCTCCGTTTTGAGCTTTTCCTCCAAGCGGTTGTTGAGTGATAAGGGAGTAAGGACCAATTGATCTCATGTGGATTTTATCCTCAACCATGTGATGGAGTTTGAGAATATACATGTATCCAACGGCAACTTCTTGAGCTACAGCTTCTCCTGTTCTTCCATCAAACAGCTGCATCTTTCCACTTTCTTTAAATCCGGCCTTAACTAGTTCTTTTTTAATTTCATCTTCGGTTGCTCCTGCAAAAGGAGGGACGATAGCTTGATAGTTTAGAGTGTGCGCTGCCATACCCAAGTGCATTTCAAGAATCTGACCGAGGTTCATACGACTTGGAACACCGAGCGGTGTGAGAATAATATCTATTGGAGTTCCGTCTGCCATATATGGCATATCTTCAACGGGCAAAATCCTCGATATAACCCCCTTGTTTCCATGGCGTCCCGCTAATTTATCTCCAACTGAAACATTTCTAAGTTCTGCTACTTGAATATGAATTTGTTTTAAAATTCCTGAGTCAAGCTTATCTCCTTTTTCTCTGGAGAAAACTTGAACAGATATAATTCGACCTCGTTTTCCTCCTTCCATTCTCTTAGAAGTATCTTTTACATCACGTGCTTTTTCACCAAAGAGAGATCTGAGAAGTCTTTCCTCTGGAGTAAGTTGGGATTCGCCCTTTGGGGTGATTTTACCAACAAGGATATCTCCCGGTCTGACCTCAGCACCAACGCGTATGATTCCGTCTTCAGCAAGGTTACGGAGCTTTGTTTCTCCAACGTTTGGAATATCACAAGTTGTAACCTCGGGACCAAGCTTTGTATCTCGAACATTGATTGTGAAATCTTCAATGTGTATAGATGTAAATTTACTATCTTTTACTAATCTTTCTGAAAGAATAATAGCGTCTTCGTAGTTAGCACCCGACCATGACATAAATGCCACAAGTATATTTTGACCCAGAGCCATCTGTCCTCCGTCAGAAGATGATGTGTCAGCAAGTAAGTCACCTTTTTTAACCTTTTGTCCTATTTCTACAGCTGGTCGTTGATGAAATACTGTAAACCCATTTGTCATTGAGAAGTTTACTAAATCCATAACGTGCTCTTTTCCTTTTGAATCTTTAACTGAAATTTTCTTTCCATCGACGTAACTGACAGTTCCATCAGTTGGTGAAAATATTAATCGACCAGTATCGCGGACGGCCACACTTTCAATACCTGTTGCAACAAGAGGGGCTTCAGGAAGAATACAAGGAGTGCCTTGCTTCTGCATGTTTGATCCCATCAGAGCTCTGTTTGCATCATCATGGTTTAGGAAAGGGATCATTGATGTTGCAATAGAAAATGCTTGGTTTGTTGCAACGTCAATAAAATGAACATCTTTTCTTTCAACTGTAGAAGGGCTTCCCTTAACTCTCACGTCGACAATTTGAGGAGTTATTTTCCCGTCCTTATCTACAGGAATTGCAGCGTGGGCAATATTAAAGTTTTCTTCTTCAAGTGCATTGAGGAATTTAATTTCTCCTGTAATAGTTCCATTTTCTACCACGGCATACGGTGTTTCAATCATTCCGAAATCATTTACTCTGGCGTATGAGGCAAGTCGAAGAATAAGTCCAATGTTTGGACCTTCAGGTGTTTGAATTGGACACAATCTTCCATAGTGAGATGGGTGAACATCACGCACTTCATATCCAGCTCTTGCTCTGTTAAGTCCTCCAGGACCAAGTGCCGAAAGAGTTCGAAGGTGCTCAATCTCAGTCAACGCATTTTCTTGCTGCATGAACTGCGATAGTTGGTTTGTTGTAAAGAATTCTTTCATCCTTGCCTGCAGAGGTTTTGGGGAAATGAACTGCACCGGAAGAGTAACGTCAGTATCTATGGTAGACATTCTATTTTGAATGTTTCGCTTGATCTGAGCCATACCAACTCTTATTTTTTGCTGAAATAATTCTCCAACATATCTAACGCGTCGAGACCCAAGGTGGTCAATGTCGTCAGGAAGAGAACCTGGAGTCGTATTTAATTTAACAATGTGATTTAAAATTGTGATGATGTCCTCCGTAGAGAGGGTGCGCCGTTCGATTTCTTTATCAGTCATCTTCTTACCAAAACGGTTGTTAAATCTAAATCGCCCAACTCTCGAAAGGTCGTATCTTTCAACATTAAATATAGATTGAACAAACTCTCTAGCATTTTCAGCCGATGCAAGATCTCCATCTCGAAGTCGTTTGTGTATTTCAATGGCGGCATCATCTTGATTCGTTGTGTGATCCTTTGCAAGAGTTTTTTCGATAAATACTTTTGCTTCAGGATTACCTTCAAAAAGCGCTAATATTTTTTCGTTTGTAGCTGCACCAAAGGCCCTAAGTAGGATAGATACAGGGAATTTTCTCTTGCGATCAATACGAACATAGATAACACGATCATTGTCGCTCTCAAATTCAATCCAAGCTCCTCTTCCTGGAATAATTTTTGCTCCAAAAGTTTTTTTGCTCTTAATTTCTTGTTCTGTAAAAAATACACCGAAAGAGCGTGCCAGTTGTGGCACAACTACTCGCTCAATACCTGAGATTATAAAAGTTCCATGGGATGTCATCAGCGGAAAATCCGCCATGAATATTTCCTGCTCTTTCTCGGTGTTCATGATGAAGTTCTTCAAACGGATGCGAACTTTTAGCGGTGCTTCATAAGAAAGCTTCTTTTCTTTAACTTCGTGTTCATTCATTTTTGGTTCTTCCAATTCAAAACCAACGAAGTCGAGTTGAAACTTCTTTTCAGAGAAATCTTTTATGGATGAAAATTCTTCAAAAACCTCTTTTAGTCCCGTTTCAATTAGAACCTTAAATGACTCTACTTGAGATGTTACCAAGTTTGGCATTTCAGTCAGTGGCTCACGGAATCGACCGAAATATTTTTTCTCGCGCACAAGGGTACTCACTTGCTTTGTTGCGTGTTTATCCATAAGACAAAAATTGAGGCGAACTTAAAAAGCTAGCCTTTAAAAATTATTAAATTGTAGAAACGTCGGAATTATCGCCAATACTCCTTCGCTTCGGGTCATTACTCAATCAGTTCGAAGTTATTAATATTGTAGCTTACAGACGATTTTATGTCAACAAAAAAGACCCCGGAAAGGGTCTTTATTCATCTTGACCGAATTGTGGCGATGGAAGGTTTAAATATCCTCCATATCCTAATTGTCCAAATTCAGTCCCATCTTCATGTTCGTAATTATAAGGAAAGTCGAAGTTGGAGTACAGACTCATCTCATCTAGAAAATTCTCTCCTCCAGATGCCTCCATCTCTTCTTGGTGAAATCTTTTGGATTCCATTGCTTGAAATTGATTCCAAGATTCCAGTAAAACTATTTCCTCTAAAGGAATACCCTTAGGCCGGAAAAGGTTTTCTCCGCTTCGCATTCTCGCCATTATATTCTTCCTTTTTTAAAATATTTGTCTTTTTTTACCTTACCCCTTTTTTTATTTTTGTAAACATCTATCTGTTAATTATTATTTCTTTATTAGAATTTATTTGATTCTGTTGATCAATGTTTAGTTTACTATTTAATAACAGTAGTATGGAGTCGATATTTTCTTCTGTAGGATAATAAAGCTTTCCTTTAAACATTTCTATAGGAATAATTTTATAAGTTATATTCTCCTCTTCTAAAATTGCTCTTACAGCAATTCCCTGCCTTGTTGCCAAAGAGAAGTCTTGATCAAAAACAAAATTACCCAGTGAGTAAAATATAGCTTTTCCTTTATATACTTCTATTGGCTGTATAACATGAGGGTGGTGCCCGATGACAAGGTCCGCGCCAGCATCTACAAAACTTCTCGCTTGAAGTTGCTGATCTGCTGATTCGTAAGCTTCGTATTCAACACCCCAGTGCGCAGACACTGTTATAAATGTGCAATTAAATTTTAACATTCTAATTTCACTTAAAACGGCCGTTGTGTCAGACTCATACAATGAATGGTAGCCTACGAAGCAAAGCTTTTCTTTTCCAATTTCTTTAGAAGAAGATAAATTTTGATTATTTAAGGGATGACCAAATGAAAAAAGCTCGGCATTATTTAAATTATTTATAGTTTCATCAAAGCCACTTTGGTAGAAATCGAGCGTATGATTGTTTGCTAAATTAAATCCATCAAAGCCTAATTCTTTTAAACTCGTTAGAGTTGAGGTGGCGAAAGTAAAGCGAAGGATTTTATAATTTTTAATAGAGATCGACTCATTATCTGTGACGGCGCCTTCAAGGTTACCAATCGCAAAATCTACATTTAGGAAAATAGGCTTAACCTCATTAAATATATAATCTAACCCTTTTTCATTTATTACTTTTCTGATACTTCGATCGAGCATAATGTCACCTACAAAAAGGATTTTAGTTTGTTCTGAAAGTGATTCAATTTTTTTAGAATCTGGAATTAAATTTACATATTTTGGAGGTGCGGGTTTTTGCAAAAATAAATAAATTGAACCAACTACAATTCCCATTCCTAAAAGCAAGTAAACATACTTAAGCATTTTTTTTATTTTGCTTATTTTTCCACTCATCTATTTTTGCCCGATGACCTGAAAGTAAAATCTTGGGAACCCTTAATTTTTTTCCATTATATTCAAAAATTTCTGGTCGGGTGTATACATCTTTTGTAGATATTCTTGATTCTTCCCTGGAATCAAAATTTCCCAGCACTCCTTCAACTTGCCTTGAAATAGAATCTATCATAAGCATTGCGGCTAATTCACCTCCAGTTAACACAAAAGGCCCGACAGAAACTTCTTCTGTTTTAAAGACCTTTTTAACGCGAGCATCTATTCCTTCGTAACGACCAGAGATGATAATTATATCTTTATATTTATTTGCGACTTTAGATGCATATTCATTTGTAAACTGTTTTCCGCTCGGTGAAAGAAAAATAATCTTGGGTTTTATTTTAGTTTTAAATGCCCTGCCCTGAGCTTGTCGAAGGGCTCTTTCTATGGCTTTAATAACTGGTAGTGCTTCAATAACCATGCCGGGACCACCACCGAAAGGTTTACGATCAATTCGCCTAAACTTATCCTTTGTAAAATCTCTCGGATTGTAAAAGGAAACCTTAATCTTTTTGTCCTCTATTGCACGCTTCAAAATAGATTCTCCAAGGTAAGAATCAAATGCCCCAGGAAAAAGAGTGATTATATGGAAATGCATACATGGAGCTTAGCAATTAATAAATTATTTGACAATGTATAATATAAGTTGTAATTTAACATTAGACTAAGACTCGGAAGGTTGAATAGTACAATTTGTATTTGGAATTAGCATTTATTCAATGTTACTTCTTGTTGGAGTTTTATCCCTAACCACTGCTTATATCGATTGGAAATATGGAATTAGTGATGCTCGAGGATTAATAAAGTTAATTGCCTTGGGTATACTTTTTTTCATCTTAACCTTCAAGTAGGCTAACTATTCGTTAAACAAAATGTAATTAAAAGCCCCGCTTTTGCGGAGCTTTTTTATTTAAATTATACCTTCATAAAAAGCGAGTTGTTAATTTCTGAAACATTGCGCAGTTCGACGGAACGAGCATAGCGAATTTTCAGCAGAAAATTACGCGTGTTTCAGAAATTAATTGCGAGCGCCACGTTACTCTAAGTTCAAATCATCCATCGCCTGATCCACAGTCTTCGTTCCAAATTCCCTTGGACTAGCGCTATTTCCCCCACTACCTCCAACGGGCTCATTTATCTTTAGGTTTACCCGAGCATTATTTTTCATACCTACCACTCGGAGAAGTATTCTTATTGCCTTGGCAGTATTACCCGACCTACCTATAACCTTTCCCATGTCATCAGGATGAACATCAAGAGTCATTAGAACTCCCATTTCATCAACCGTCCTTTTTATCTTTATATCGTTTGGATGCTCTACCAGAGCCTTCACTACATATTCTAAAAATTGTATATCATCTACCATGTTCGTTCAGAATTATGAATAATATCTTGCTGTAAACTCTGCCATTTAGGTTAGATAACTCTAAATTGCATATAAATTATAGCATATAAAAAAACCTGAGATTATCAGGAATTTTTAACTTTTTAAACCGCAGAATCCTCTTTTTTAACCTCCTCTTCTGTTGGTTCTTCGGGCTTTATTTCTTCAGATATCTCGACTGGTATTACTTCGGGTGGAGCTTCGACGCTAGGCTCATTTACTGTTTCAGGCTCTTTGATCTCACTTGGAGCAGTTTCAGCTAATACTTCTTCAGATTTTTCTTCAGCGATTATTTCTGGAGCCTTAGCAGTAACAGATTCCTCCTCCTTTGGTGTTTCTATTTTATTTTCTACTACAGGCTCAACTTTGATAATAGGAGTTTTCTTAGGTAAAACATTTATTTTCTTACCTTCAATAATTTTATGTGTGACGAGAAGATTGTGTACAGATCCGGTTGGTTGAACTCCATGGGATAACCAATGTTTAATGCGCTCTACCTTAAAAAGATCGGTGGATTTTCTAGGATCATACGAGCCTAAAATTTCTTTGAAGCGACCGCTTTTAGTACTATTTTTTGAATCAGTAAGAACTAGACGAAATGATGGTTCGTGCTTGCGTCCTACTCTTTGAAGTCTCATTTTTAACATTCGGGAATTGTAACAATAAAAACCTCTAGGGTCAATCTTTAGTTTAATATTTTATAAATTATAAAAAACTGATATAGTCATGAAAATGAATCAAGGAACAAATGGGCTAGAAGGAATACTTAAGGTCACAGGAAAGGGTGTAGGATATTTTGCCATACTTAACACTGATGTTGATTTAGAAATTCAGCCAGAAAACATAAACACAGCTCTAAATGGCGATAGAGTGAAAGTAGAAAAATTATCACAAGATTTTTATGGCCGTAAACAAGGCAAGGTAACTGAAATTATCTCAAGGCGAAAGATGGAATTTGTAGGAACTCTTGAAAAGGCAAGCGAAGGGTTTTTTGTTGTCGCTGACGATAAAAAAATGTATAGAGACATTTTTGTAAAAACAGAAAATGCTTCGGAAGCAGAGGGTGGTGATAAGGTTCAAGTAAAGATCATTTCTTGGGACGATCCTCAGAAAAGCCCGCACGGAGAAGTAATTAGAGTAATAGGAAAAAAAGGTGAACATAACGCAGAAATGCAGTCCATCGTATATGACAAGGGCTTTGAGATTGACTTCCCACTTGAAGTTGAAGTTGAAGCGCGCGATTGGAAAGACAAATTTTCTAAAGAAAATCACCTAGAAAACCGCCGAGATTTTAGTAGCACCACCACTTTCACAATCGATCCTGTAGACGCAAAAGATTTTGATGACGCACTGTCTATTAAAGAGCTTCCTGACGGAGATTTTGAAATCGGTATACATATTGCAGATGTTTCGCATTTTGTTGTCAAAAACACCGCTCTTGACGCGGAAGCATTGAAGCGAGGAACTTCAATCTATTTAGTGGACCGCACCATACCCATGCTTCCTGAGATTTTATCGAATGATCTATGTTCCCTTAATGCAAATGAGCCAAAGTATGCATTTTCTGCAGTATTTGTCATGAATAAAGATGCTGAAGTAAAAGAGCGATGGTTTGGTAAAACTCTGATTGAATCGGATAAAAGATTTTCGTATGAAGAAGCGCAAGAGACTTTGGTCAAAAAAGAGGGTTTGTTTTTTAAAGAGCTAAATAATCTAAATGAACTTGCTTATAAACTGCGAGCCGAGAAATTTAAAAATGGGGCAATAGAATTTGAAACGGAAGAGGTTAAATTTGATTTAGATGATAAAGGAAAGCCAATCAAGGTTTATAAAAAAGTCCGTGGAGATACACATAAAATGATTGAAGATTTTATGCTACTTGCAAACCGTGAAGTAGCTAAATATATGTCGCTTTTTAGTGAAAAAAACCCCAGAGCTGCTTTTGTATATAGAATACACGACGCACCAAACCAAGAAAAAATCATAAATCTAGCAACATTTGTAAAAGCTCTTGGCTTTGAATTAAAAAATAAAGACGGAGAAACTACTGCAGAAGATATTTCAAAAATGCTTCGTTCTGTAGAAGGATCCCCAGCTGAAATGCTCATAAAAACCGCTGCAATTAGGTCAATGTCAAAAGCCGTTTACTCGACTTCAAACATCGGGCACTTTGGATTAGGTTTTGAATATTACACACACTTCACGTCCCCTATCAGGCGTTATCCCGACTTAATGGTTCACAGACTTCTTCAGAGATTTTTAACCCATGGAACAGTAGAGCAAAACGAGTTAGCCAAATATCAATCTCTATCTGATGAATCTAGCCAAAGAGAAATGGATGCTGCAGAAGCAGAAAGAGCCTCTATAAAATATAAACAAGTTGAGTACATGGAAGGAAAAATTGGAGAAAACTTTGACGGAATAGTATCTGGTGTTTCTGAATGGGGTTTGTATATCGAAGAAGCTAACTCGAAAGCTGAGGGCATGATAAAACTGCGAGATATGACGGATGACTTTTATGAATTAAATCAAAAGCTTTACGCAATTGTTGGTAAAAAAACCGGTAATAGATATTCTCTTGGTGACAAGGTAAAGGTAAAGCTTATGGCAGCAGATCCCGAGCGCAAAACTCTCGAATTTCAGTTTATATAATAGATTTCGTAATTGCTTGACATTTTCTCTAAATATGTTAGGGTTCAGACAAACGTTCTTCAACACAAACAAGCAAGGGGGTCAAGGTGGGGAAATTTTTACTAATTTTACTTCTTTTCATTCCCCTCACTGATATCGAGGGTCAAGCAAGAAGTCGCAGAAAGCCTCGGCTTAGCGCGCAAAATGCTCTTGCAAATCGTGAGGGCCTTACCAGGGTTAACAACCTGGCAGATATCCGTAAGTTGGCAGCGCAAAAGATTTTGATCCCCATACCAAACAACAATCCTAACTTTGTTGTTAAGGGTATCCCAGAAGCTCGTCAGTATTGTCTTCCTTGGGCTCTCGAATTAATGAGTGACTTAGGAAAGTTTATTAGGAGCGATTTCGGAAAAGTTCCTACGCTCAGCTCCTGCGTCCGGGACGTAAATGCCCAGCAAGCTCTTAGAAAGAGGCAGAAGGGAGCGGCACCAGCTTCGGGCCCACAAGCTACAAGTCACCTGACTGGAGCCACGCTCGACATATCGACACACGGTTACTCACGGAAAGAAAGGGCAAAAATTACCAAAGCCCTTAGAAAGCTGAGGAGCATAGGCGCCGTTATGTTTCTGGACGAGGGGAACCACTGGCATGTAATGGTTTCTAAAAGTTACACACAGCCACTAGAACCTTATGAGGTTCTAGTGGCAACACAGACGCGCTAGCCAAAAGCTAGCGTGTTTTTTTATTTATCTACAATAATTATTTTAATATTCACTAAAATTTGACTATTCTTTGCAATGTAGTACTTTTGCATAAGAAACTGGATTTTAAATGGAGTTTATAATGAAAGTTGCATACGTTATTGTAGATAACGCGCGAAATGGTACCTATCACGTAACTTTTAAAAAACCTCCTGATCGTCATATGCCTGGGATAGATTTCAACAAAAGAACGTGGAGTAGCCCTTTTTTCTCTGATCCACGACCTTTTGGAGAATACAGCCGTTGGGCGGAAAATATGAAAAGCGGCACTGTTCTTGGCGTATTTGATATCAATGATGAGGACAATCTTAAGAAGCTCTCAGAAGTAAAGTTCAACGCAAGCCATAGAATCACTCCTCATCCTGAAATTAACCTTGATCGCCGAAGTTAAAACTTCGGCGTTTTATTTGTTATTTTTTTAGAGTAGCGTAATCTTAAGTCAGAACCAATCACGAACACCAAAGGAGGCTCAATGGCTCTAAATAGTTTGAGAGTTCTTCACTGGGATTGTGGGCATACTCGATTATATGAACTTAGTGATTTAATTGGCGATAAGGAGAAGCCATATTTCCTAAATTCAATTGATATTGAGTCAGTGCCCGATTGTTGGGGATTGGTAAACGATAGAGGTGAGAAAGGGTTTCATCATTTTTATAAAATCGTCTCAGTTAATAGAGACAATGCAATAACTGTTTTTCCTTCCGGGGATTCACAACCCGGAAAAGCTTTTCGTTTGATGAATTCATTCATCAAAAAAATGAGAGGTCTGCCCTAGTACAAAGTGCTCATGGGAACTTCTATCCTGCATCATCGACTGATGCAGGATTTTATTTATTATTTAGCCACCTGAACCGCTTCATCAAACTGAATCGAAAGGAGTTTGGATATACCTGTCGACGTCATAGTTACACCGTAAATAATTCCCGCTCGAGACATTGTTTCTCTGTTATGGGTGATTAAAATAAGCTGAGAGTGAGTCGAGAGTTTTTCAACCATATCCCCATATTTTTTTGAATTAGCTTCATCTAGAGCTGCGTCTGTTTCATCAAGAATAATAAATGGTGGAGGGTTTACGGCTGAAATTGCAAATAGTAAGGCGATTGAAGTAAGTGCTCTCTCTCCACCACTAAGCATCATTAAGCCTTTTATTTTTTTTCTTGGAAGATTTAAGTTTATGTCCAAACCCTCTTCCGTGATTTCCTCTTCTTCTGTCTCATCCATTTCATCTTCTGAAAGTCCTTCAAGAATGGCATCGATTTTCTTTTTCTTTTCTTTGACTGCAGTTATTTTTGCTTCTCCACCACCAAACATTAGTGAAAATAATCCACTGAATTCTTTATTTATTTTTTCCACACCAGAAGAAAACTCTACAGCAAGTCGCTCTTCTAGATCTTTAATAAGTTCGCGTAGCGTTAGAGAGGATTTTGCTAAATCAAAAAGTTCTTTTGCTAAAAATTCATCTCGTTCATTGGCCTCCTTATATTCTTTAGCCACATCTTCGAAACCCGAAACACCTGAGTCTTCTAGTCTAATTTTAATTCGTAGTAGGGCATTATTTCTCTCTGTTTGAAGAGTTCTATTTTCTTTGAGAATATTTGCCTCATCCCCTATTGATATGTCTTTAAAATGTAATACAGATGGCCCTAATATATGCGACATTTCTTCAACTTCATTCATAAAAGTGATTTCCTCCTGCTTTATCTTTTCTTCCTTCAGATGAATTAGATTTAATCTGGATATAATTTCATTTTCTTCTGACATAATGCGGAAGACCGCCTTTTCAGCATCCCTACTAGAATCTTTTTCTTTATCTATATCAAGCTTATATTTATCGTACTTAGCTCTGAGTAAATTTTCACTTTCCAAAATTTTTGATATATCAGTTTCTAATTTTGTTTTACTTATTAAAAGCTCTCTTAGGGAAGCCTCTGCTTCAAAAATAATATTGGAGTTACTGGAATCTTTTTTTTCTAATATAAACTCTGATAAATTACTTAAAAATTTATTAACTATTGATATATAAGCCTTGTAATCCTCTTTGCTTTTCGCTTTCTTTGTTTCATTTGAAAAGTCCTGGTACATTTTTTCCACATCCTTTAAATAAACGGTTCTTTGATCCTCAGATTGTGCGAGCTCCTTTTGTCTTTTAATGAGTTTTTCTTCTGCCCCAAGCATACCTTCGATTTTCCCTATTTCGCGAAGCAGGGAATCTTTCTCAGTCCGCACTTTAGATATTTCTTTTTCAAGCTCTAAAACCTCAAAATTTTTGTTGTTTTCTCTAGATACATCCTGAAGTATAAGTTTTGCCTCTGTTAATTCTTTACTAAGTATTTTTAATTTTTCATCGAGGGGTTTACGCTCAGAATCTATTTCGTTTTTATTGAATGCCAAATAAAGATTCTCTCTTTTAAAATACTCCTTGGCGAGCTTCATTAATTCAATTTGTAATAATTCTACTTTTTCTATCTTTTCAACTTGTTTTTTTAAAAATCTTATATGGGGAGCGATCTCTTTACGCAGCGACTCTACTCGAGCAATATTTTCAAAAGTTTTCTTTAATTTTCTTTCACTCTCGATTTTTTTGTATTGATATACCTTTAATCCCAAAGCATCTTCTATAATCAACTTTCTTTCCTTAGCTGTGGCGTTTAGTATTTTGTCAGCTTCTCCTTGAGAAATAATATGGTGACCCGAGGAACCTATGTGTGCGTCAGAAAGTAATGAAATGATGTCTTTCAATCGAACAGAACTTCCATTTATTAAATATTCATTTACTCCGTCTCTATGAACTATCCTTTCAAGAGTAACCTCGGGAAAATCTATGGAAAAGATCTTCTCGATATTATCGAAAACAACTTTCACCGAGGCTCTATTGGCCCTAGCTTCTCCACTACCACCATTAAAAATGAGATCTTCACCTCTTTTCCCTCTCAAAGATTTTATGGATTGTTCCCCAAGTACAAATCGAAAAGCTTCGGCAATATTTGATTTACCTGTTCCATTTGGCCCAACTATAGATGAGATCGGGCTATTAAATTCCAAAACACTTTTTTTAGAAAAAGATTTGAATCCGGCAAGTTCTATCGACTTTAAATACATTAAATATAATTATACCCCTAGGTTTGATTTTTTCTATTAGAAAAGTATTCTGTTACTAGACATTTCCGGTATATAAAATGAATTGGGATCAAATGGAAACCTCAGATGACCCAATGTTTCTTTTAAAGGTCGTTATACCGATGGTTTTACTTCCTATCGGAGTTGCATTGTGGTATCGGATTCTTAATGAAAGATGTGAAAGAAAAGCCTGGGAAAGAAAACCTTTTGTAGTTTTTTTTCAATTTATCCTCAGCTTTTTCGCTAGCTTGTTTTGGATAAGTTGGCTTATTTACACCTCAATCACAAGAGAGTACTTCCCAATTTTTACCATACCTTGCCTTTTTCTTATTCCACTTTCAACCCTCATCTCCATTTCAAGGTGGAGAGATTTAAGAAGGTATTTAAACAGCTAGCCTCGGCTTGCTGTTTTTATTTCCATTCTTTTTTGGTCAATCCACTTCTTGCAGCTTCTTGTTCTGCTTCTTGCTTAGACTTTCCTTCACCCTCCCCGATCAGTTCATTGCCAAGATATACACCAACGCTAAATTTTTTATCATGATCTGGTCCAGATTCTCTTATAGTTTTATATTGTGGGGTAACATTTACATGCTCTTGAGCCTTTTCTTGAAATAAACTTTTTGCATCAATCCACGTTCCTTGTGAGATGATATTTTCCGTCAACGGCGTTATATGGTTTTGTATAAAATTCTTTGAAGCCTCTAATCCTTGATCCATATAAATAGCTCCGATGATAGATTCAAGAGTATTGGCTAAAATGTATTGCCTTGCCCTACCAATATCTTTTGATTCACCTTTTGATAAAAGCAAAAAATCATTGGCTCCTAGTTTCTGTGCAACCTGTGCACATGTATCGGCATTAACTAAAGCGGAACGAAGAGAAGTGAGTTCTCCTTCATTCATATTTTCAAATCTTTTATATAAAAAATCTGTTATAACAAGCTCCAAAACAGCATCTCCCAAAAACTCTAAGCGCTCGTTATGTTCTAACCCCAAACTGCGATTCTCATTTATGTAGGATCGATGAATAAACGCCTGTTTTAAAAGGCCTTTATTTATGAAGCTAACCCCAGCAGTTTGTTCAAATTTTGAAAAATCCATTGAAATAATCTACGACCTACTTTTACTACTATTACGTAACATTAAGATCCCGACCCTATCATTTAGGACTCGAGGCTGCAAGTATGCCTATGGCTTTAGTAACTATTGGCAAAATATCATCATATAAATTTAAATCCAGAATTTCAGAAAGTTTAAACCATCTTACATCATCTAGTCCCCCTTTTTCTTCTTTTTTCTCTAAAGTTAATTCTTCAAATGGAGCTTCTGCCATAAAATATGTGACCTGCTTTTTTATTTTACCTTTTTCGGGATGATAAGTGGTGTAAGAATTTTCACCTAATTTCTGACCGACTGTAATTGGAATTCCTAATTCTTCTTGGGCTTCTCTTATAAGTCCCATCTCTTCGCTCTCATCTCCTTCAAGCTTTCCCTTTGTTAAAGTCCAATGTCCAAAAATATCATGAACAAAGGCTAATTGAGTTTCACCTTTGTCATAAGCGTACACCACAGCACCAGCAAGTCTCTCAACTGGAAGTTCAGAATCTGGAACATTTCCATATTTTTTCTTTGGCCTTGGTTTCTCGTCTTTACCTGGTTCTCCCATTTCTTTATAAATCGCTCCAACAACTCCATTAATAAATCGACCCGATGTTTCTCCGCCAAAAGATTTTGCAAGTTCTATTGCTTCATTAATAGCCACTTTTGGAGGAACTTCACTTCTGTCGGAAAAAAGCAGCTCTGCAAGTCCTATACGTAAAATATTCCTATCGACTATTGATATTTTTTCTATCGGCCAATCTGGAGCTGCTTTTTCAATTAAAAGATCGAGATCTTTTTGTTTATCTAATACATTATTTAAAATACCTTCCATAAAAGGGCGGTCGTTTGTTCCCGGAGAAAATTCTAAAATATTTCTATCAAATACAGAAATTGCATCTTCTTTTGATTTCTTTTCGAAATCCCACTCGAAGAGCGTTTGGAGAACTATAGATCGTGAAAGATGTCGATGTGCCATTTAAACTAAAAACAAACATTGAAAGAGTGGCCTAACGGCTGGTCTCTTTCTCTTTTGTTCGCTTTGCTTTTTTATCTAATTTACTGGTGAGGTCTAAAACCTTTCTACCTCGATAAGTTCCCGTTGTAGGGTTAACTCTATGTCTCAAAGAAATACCAGAACCCTCTTTTACAAGGGCAGGCTTCGCTAAAGCGTGGTGGGAACGACGATTGTTTGTGTGTCCCCGAGTGTGTCGCATTCTTACTGTCATAAGACTAGATTAGCAAAATATCCACAAATTGCAAATTGAAAGACCCAGCGCACAATGTACGCTGGGTCTCGGTTTTACTTGCCCTTTCTTTTTTTTAGCTCCATAAGGGCGGCCTCGAGCATTGGACGGTGAGTGGAGAAGAGTGCATCATCCTTTTTGAACCCATAAGCTTCTGGATTGAAAAGCTCACTCGAGGTTCTCCAGAAGGGCGGAGACAGCAGATCCCCACCCTCTCCACCTTCCCGAAATGGTTGAGTCCTCATGTCTCCCCCACAATCAGAGAAGTCGATCAGGAACGCGCATTTGGTGTGGGATCCCTCTCCGTTTCGTGGCGGAAGCCGCCTTTCGTAAATTTTGAGTGGGTCCCGGACAAATACCAATCCGCTCTCCTGTCGGACCTCCCTATGAACTGTCTCATCGGGAGTCTCCCCAGGCTTGTCAACATTTGTGCCGCCTGGAAATTTCACTTGCTTCCCCTTTCCTGAGTCATATTCAAGAACGAGAAAGTAAGGCTCGTCCCCTTCTATATCCACGATTATGCCTGCGGCATAATGGGATTCTGGCAAATTACTCAAGACGCCTCCCAAAAAAGTAATTAAAGAGTTGAGTTACAGAGTAATTCTCCATAACAATAGTACGGTTTGTCAGAAATTACTCTGACCAATCAGACTACATTATACTACATGTTAGCTACTTTTGTCAAGGAACTTAAACTTACTCACTTTTGACTCTTTTTGAGAAAACTTTTCCTGTGGACTGGGCTTGCTCCATAAAGCTTTAGTGCAGTTTTATGCATAAATGTTCCATAACCTTTGTGCAAATGAAAACCGTATTCGGGAATTTTCTTTGAAAGATTTTTCATATATTTATCCCGAGTGACTTTTGCCACTACTGATGCTAGTGAAATTATGGGTATTTTCTCGTCACCTTTTATTACGGTAAGTTGGTGCAGAAATTCACCTGGCGCTCTTAGTCCACCATCTAGAAATATTTGTGATCCTTTTGATGCATTTAATTTCTTCAGGCACCTTTTGATACCTACTGCTATTGCAAAAGTTATTCCTCGCTTGTCTATTATTTCTGGCGCAACTAAAGAAACACTAAAATCAAGCACTCCTTCTTTCTTGGCTTGTATTGCCAAGTCATACCAAAGATCTCGATCGGATTCATTTAGTTGTTTTGAATCTTTTATTCCTTTAAAAAATTTTTTGTTAAATGTGGTGCTGACCATCACAGCGCCTACTGCTACTGGACCTGCAAGCGGACCCCTGCCTGCTTCGTCGATACCTATCACGCATTTAGAATGCGTTTTTAAAGATTTTGTGGTGTTGTTTTTCATGAGGTATTTAGTAGAGAGTACTTATATTATAATGTTCCCATGTCTCGTTTCATACACCTCCACACTCACTCCCACTATTCGCTTTTAGAAGCACTCCCTAAAATTCCGGATTTAGTAAAAAAAGCAAAAAGAGATGGCATGAGCGCCCTTGCTCTAACTGATGCGGGAAATTTATACGGGGCAATAGAGTTTTATAAAGAATGTCGCGAGGCAGAAATAAAACCCATCATAGGAATAGACGCTTATGTTGCTCTCAGAACTCGGTTTGATAAAGAAGCGAGAATAGATAATGTTCGCTCAAGATTAGTAATTCTTGCTGAAAATGAAATTGGTTATAAAAAATTAATGGGACTTGTGACCAAATCAAACCTCGAGGGTTTTTATTACAAACCACGCATAGACCGCGCTCTTTTAGAAGAACAGAAAGATGGATTGGTAATTATCATGCCGTCGTTTTCTGGAGAAGTTATAAAATCATTAGGTAGTGGAGATGAAAAAAAAGCAGAAGATACCGTTAGTTGGTTTAAAGAAACCTTTGGAACAGAAAGATTCTATTTGGAGATCACTCATCATCCGGAAATTCCAGGGCATCAGGAAAAAATGAGGGATCTTATAAACTTTGCGAGAAAAACTAACACCAAAATAGTCGCAGCGCACGATGTATATTATCTCGAACCAGAAGATAAGGCCGCTCGAGATACCCTGCTTTCTATTCAAACTCATTTAGGGAAAGAAACAAACCGCGGCTTTAATGATGGGGATGAAGATTTTTCTTTCATTAGCTCAAAACAAGCAAAAGAATATTTTAAAGACTTACCGGATGCTATAGATAACTGCGCAAGAATAGCCGAAATGTGCAATCTTGAACTTGATTTGGGTTCTTGGGTTTTTCCACAATTTACAGTGGAAAGTGGTAAGCCGTACGACCAAGAGTTGTATGATCGAGTTTTTAAAGGGTTTGAAAAAAAAGGATTAGAAATAACAGCTGAGCGAAGAGAAAGGGCTGAATATGAGTTAAGGGTTATTAAGGATAAAGGTTTTTCACCTTATCTTCTTGTGGTATCGGACCTGTTAGATTTTGCTCATACAAATGGCATCCTTACAAATATCCGAGGCTCTGTTGCTGGCTCCCTTGTAACTTATTTAGCAGAGATTACAAATATTGATCCTCTTGAATACAAATTGCCCTTTGAACGCTTTTTGAATCCCGATCGTCCAGGAGCACCGGATATCGACATGGACTTTGCCGATAATCGACGTGATGAAGTTATAGAGTACGCAAGAAAAAAATATGGAAGTGATAATGTGGCGCAGATTGGGACATTTGGAACCATGATGGCACGCGGCGCAGTTAGGGATGTTACGCGCGCTATGGGATTTCCATATAGTTTGGGAGACCAAATGTCTAAGCTAATTCCGATCGGTCCTCAAGGTTTTCCAATGACAATAGATCGAGCTCTTAGTATCACGCCAGAATTGAAGGCAATTTACGATACAAATAACGACGCCAAAACCATTATTAATATGGCAAAAAAAATTGAAGGGTGTGCAAGGCATATTTCAGTTCACGCTGCAGGGGTTGTTATATCGCCAAGACCTTTGATTTTTTATACTCCTCTTCAATACGATACAAAAGGCGAACTAAAAATTATTACCCAATACGATATGTATTCTATTGAGGATGCAGGCCTATTAAAATTTGATTTTTTGGGTATTAAAAATCTCTCTATCATTGCTGACGCAATCGATCGCATAAAAAAAATAGAGGGTATAGAAATAGATATTGAAAACATTCCTCTAGATGACAAAAAAACATTTACCATGCTTTCCCACGGTGACACCGAGGGAACTTTTCAGTTAAATGGCGATGGGATGACAAAAGCTCTGACTGAACTAAAGCCAAACACAATTCACGACATTAACGTTATGGTTGCTCTTTATAGACCTGGGCCGATGGATAACATTAACGAATACATAGCTCGTAAGCACGGAAAAAAACCTGTTGTTTATATGCATCCAAAAATGAAAGATTTTCTCGATACTACTTATGGGGTACTCGTGTACCAAGACGATCTTTTAATGACAGCTATCGAAGTCGCCGGCTACTCGTGGGGAGAAGTCGATAAATTCAGAAAAGCAGTTGGAAAAAAAATACCAAAGGAAATGGCAAAACAGCATATTATTTTCGTCGATGGTTGTATGAAGCATGGCGGTTTAACCAAAGAAAAAGCCGAGGCAATATGGATCTTGTTTGAACCGTTTCAGGGGTATGGATTCAATAAAGCCCACGCCGCAAGCTACGGGCGCATGGCCTATCAAACTGCCTGGCTCAAGGCAAACTATCCAGAAATCTATATGTCCGCCGTTCTTACGGCAGATTCCGGCGATGTGGAGCGCATTGGTACGATGATTGCTGAATGCAAGCGTTTAGGTATTCCTGTTTTACCACCATCTGTAAATGAAAGTTTTTCTGCTTTCACGGTTGTAAATAATCCTGGAGAGCCTCATAAAATTCGATTTGGACTAACAACTATCAAAAACTTCGGTCAAGGTATTTCTACCTCTATAATTGAAGAGCGCAAAAGGGGTGGTCGTTTTCTAACTTTAATAGATTTCCTGGATCGCTTGAAAGATAAGAATTTAAATAAAAAATCTCTTGAGGCCTTAATTAAATCCGGGGCTATGGATGAGTTTGGGGAGCGCGGGGTTTTGTGTGCAAATATTGATAATCTTTTAAGTTATTTTAGAGAGAAAAACAATGCTCCAACAAACCAAACTTCCCTTTTTGGAATAATGAGCGACACCTCAAGCATTCCAACTCTAAAACTTATTGACTCTCCAGCTATGACTCAAAAAGAAACATTATTTGCAGAAAAAGAACTTCTTGGACTATATATTTCCGGACATCCGCTTGAAGAATACAGGGAAAAAATTGAAATGAAGGGAAATAAAATTGAAAGCCTTGGAGATTGTGAGGAAAATAAAGAATGCATAATCGCAGGTATCATCGAAAGTATTAGAGAAGTAGTAACAAGGAAAAATGAAAGAATGTTGTTTTTGAGTGTGGCTGATTTTACAGGGAAAACTGATGTTGTGATATTTCCTAAAATTTTTGAGGAATTTAAATCTATTATTGCTGTAGATAACTGCGTTGCACTGAAAGGCAAGGTTTCTAAACGAAATGGAGAAACTAGCTTTATAGCAGATAAACTAAAACTTCTTTAACTTTGAAAAGGTGTTATTTTGCTGATACCATAGACAAATGAACAACATAGAAGCTAAACGACACTCCCTCGCACACCTACTCTCTGCTGCAGTACTTGAAATATATCCGGATGCAAAAAATACCATTGGCCCTGCAATAGATAATGGTTTTTATTATGATTTTGAATTCTCCTCACCCGTTAATGATGGAGCTCTTAAAGAAATAGAGAAGAAAATGAAAAAGCTTTCCAATACTTGGAAAGGGTTTGAAAAAAAGGAAGTTTCTAAGGAGGAGGCCCAAGAGTATTTTAAAGACAATCAGTACAAACTTGAACTGATAAAAGAGATCAGCGATAAAGATGAGCCTTTAACTTTTTATACATCTGGTAGCTTTGTAGACCTTTGTCGTGGAGGCCATGTAGAGGATATGAAAGAAATTGAAGTTGATTCTTGGAAACTCTCAAGAGTTGCTGGAGCATACTGGCGTGGGAATGAGAAAAATAAAATGCTCACTCGTATTTATGGTTTAGCATATGATTCCAAAAATGAGTTAGATGCTTACGAAAAACAAATAGAGGAAGCGAAGAAAAGGGACCACAGAAAGATTGGCCAAGAAATGGATTTGTTTACTTTTTCTCCTCTCGTAGGTTCCGGTCTTCCTCTGTGGACTCCAAGAGGAACAATAATTAGACAAGAACTAGATAATTTTGTGTGGGAATTAAGAAAAGCTAAGGGTTACGAAAGAGTAGCTATTCCCCATATCACCAAAAAGGATCTTTATGAGACTTCAGGTCACTGGGCTAAATTTGGCAATGAATTATTTAAGGTTCTAACACGAGAAGGAAAAGAATATGCGATGAAGCCTATGAATTGCCCACACCATACTCAGATATTTAACCACCTTCAAAGAAGCTATAAAGATATGCCGCAGAGATACGCGGAAACCACTATGGTTTACCGTGATGAACAATCAGGAGAATTAGGAGGACTAACAAGAGTTCTTTCTATTACTCAGGATGATTCCCATGTATTTTGTAGAGCAAATCAAATCAAAGAAGAATTTTTCTCTATTTGGGATATGGTGGATACTTTTTATAAAACTTTCGGTTTTTCTTTGCGTGTAAGACTTTCATTTAGAGACCCATCTACACCTGAAAAATACTTAGGGAATGATGAAGTTTGGGAAAGCTCTCAAAAAATTCTTAAAGAAATCGCGGAGGAGAGAGGTGCGGATTATTTCGAGGCTGAAGGAGAAGCAGCCTTATATGGTCCAAAAATAGATTTTATGGCCATGGATTCTCTAGGTCGTGAACATCAAGTTGCCACAGTTCAATTAGACATGAATCTTCCCGAGCGATTTGATCTATTTTGTATAAATGAAAAAGGTGAGAAAGAGCGCATAGTCATGCTTCACTGTGCCATTATGGGCTCGCTTGAGCGTTTTATAGCGGTCCTGATAGAACACACCGTGGGTGCTTTTCCATTGTGGCTTTCCCCCACTCAAGTCAAAATTTTGCCCATTGGCGAAGGACATCTAGAATATTCAAAAAAAATATTTGAGAATTTAAAAGCATCTCTGATTCGCGTGGAGTTAGATGATTCAAATGAAAGTCTTGGGAAAAAAATACGCAATGCTAAAACTGCGAAAGTTCCTTATCTATTAGTAATTGGAGACAAGGAAGTTGCGGAAAATAAAGTTACTTTAGAAAGTCGTGAAGGAAACCTTGGCCAAATTTCTATAGAAGAATTACTTTCAAGACTTCAAACTGAAATTAAAGATAGGAAATAAAAACCGTACTCATCTGTACGGTTTTAACTTATCCAATCATTAACTGGATATTTTGGACAAGGAGAGATGATGGTGTATTTTATTTCGCCATCATATATGGTTGTTCTTGTGCCGACTAGTTTAGCCTGAGCTTTGAGGATCTTAGCTTTCAGCTCATCGGTGGTAAGTTTTTTATGACTCACAATCACTCCGAAGCATGGTCTTTAAATATCCTACTCAATCTAAGGACTTTTACAACTAAATGTCGAGAGTTGCTTTCTTGGCGTTTGATTGAATGAATGATTTCCTTGACGGAACATCAGTACCCATTAATATTTCAAATACTTTGTCAGCATCACGCCCATCTTCAACATGAATCTGTTTTAAGACTCTTTTCTTTGGGTCCATGGTAGTTTCCTTCAACTCCTCTGCATTCATTTCTCCCAATCCTTTGTAGCGCTGAATAGAAATCTTCGTAGATTTTTTCTTTGGATCTTTTGAATCTTCCTCTACTTCAAGCGTCTCTTCGCCAGAAGTTTCTTCACTAATATCCTCCAGATTAATGTTAGCGCCAATTTTTTTATCCCTTTCTTCATCTGAATAAGCATACATTATTTCTTTTCCACGTCTAATTTTATATAAAGGCGGTTGAGCTATATATACAAATCCCCCATCTATAAGCGGGCGAAAATATCTATATAAAAGAGTCAGAAGGAGAGTTCGAATATGTGCGCCGTCAACATCCGCATCTGTGGCAATAATTATTTTGTGATATCTAAGTTTTGTTATATCAAATGTATCGCCAATAGCTGTACCGAGAGCTATAACTAGATTTTTAATTTGTTCAGATCCAAGCATTCGATCTAGTCGTGCCCTTTCAATGTTTAAAATCTTCCCTCGGAGTGGAAGTATGGCTTGGGTTCTTCTGTCGCGCCCCATTTTAGCTGTTCCTCCAGCGGAATCTCCCTCCACAATGAATATTTCGGATTCCTCCGCAGATTTCGACTGGCAGTCCGCGAGCTTTCCCGGCAGGGTCATGCCCTCTAAAGCTCCTTTACGTAAAACAGAATCTTTTGCTGCCTTAGCAGCTTTGCGCGCTTTGAGTGCAAGTAAAACTTTTTGAACGATAGATCTTCCGTCATCAGGGTTTTCTTCAAGGAATGTGGAGAAGGCATCTCCAAAGACTGTTTCGACCATACTTCTCGCCTCAACTGAACCAAGTTTTGCTTTTGTTTGACCTTCAAATTGAATTTCTTGAAGTTTTATAGATATCACTGCGGTCAATCCTTCAAGAACATCGTCTCCAGTAAAGTTATCTTCTTTTTCACTAATAAGATTATTTTTTCGAACGTATGTATTTAAACTACGGGTAAGAGCTGTCTTAAAACCCGTGACATGAGTACCACCTTCAGATGTATAAATGTTGTTTGCAAAAGGAAGAATTCTAGAAGCGATGTCATCTACATATTGCAATGATATTTCAACATTCTCAAATTCACTGGTGTTTTTTTCTACATAAAAAATATTTTTGTGTATGGGTTTCTGTAAATCATTTTCAAATTTCACAAGCGACATCAAACCTCCTTCAAAATAAAAAGACATCGATGGAACTTCGAGAAATAGATCCCTTATGAAAAAAGTGTCGTCCGCCTCTACCTTAATAGCTTCACGCGCATCGATAATAGATATGCGAAGTTTTTTTACTAGGTATGCTTGCTGACGAAGGTGATTTACAACACGATCAAAGCTAAAGTTGGTATCAGGAAAAATGGCCGGGTCAGGTTGAAATGTAATAATAGTTCCATTCTTTTTTGTACTTCCTGTTTTTTTTACCGCTGCTTTCTTTTTACCTTGGCTATACTCCTGAACATACACACCGCCATCTTTGTGCACTTCGGCCCGAGTATATATTGAAAGAGCGTTTACTACCGACGCACCTACTCCGTGTAATCCTCCTGAGACTTTGTATCCGTCTCCTCCAAATTTACCCCCGGCATGAAGAGTGGTCATAATGGTTTCAAGAGCAGAAACTTTGCTTTGTTTGTGAATATCTACAGGAATTCCTCGACCATTATCTACCACTCTCACTCGATTGTTTGGCAATAGCGTAACCTCAATATCATCAGCAAAACCACCCATCGCTTCATCCCGAGAGTTATCAAAAATCTCTGATATTAGGTGGTGTAAACCATCTGGACCGGTGGTTCCAATATACATTCCCGGACGCTTGCGTACGGGTTCCAATCCCTCAAGAACAGTGATGGATTCAGCGCTGTAATTAGAGGTTTTTTTCTTGTTGGTGGTCTCTTTTGCCATATTTAGTACTCTTGATTTTAACATAAATAGGGCTAAAATAAAAGCTATATTAAGTGAATTTAAAAGCAGCCCCGCACATTTTGTGCGGGGCTTTTTCATAACGGGTGTTGGGAGTCGTGGCGATGAACTATCGTATCTAATTCCGCCAGGATGGCAATCAGATTTTCGTCGTCACACTCTCTGCCCGGTCTTGAATCCTCTTCTTCGTCATATTCTCCTTTTAAAATATTTACAGGATAATATTGACTTGAACTGAAATTGACAGATACGCAGACAATGAGCTTGCCTTTATATCCAAAGCCACCCTCAGTGAAATAAGACGGATCCTCGATCCCGACACTGACTGAAAAACTACCATGATTATCTTCATTTTTATCCACTCGAATCCGACGATCCGAAGTCATTACGACTGTTTCAGACAAATGAAGATAAATCTTATTGCCGAATTTTTTTTGAAGATCAAGTTTCTGAGCCTCTGTGTTTATTTCAGATCTTTCTTCTTTTACTCTTGACCAAAACCTCGACGGATTTAGCAAGAGTCCGATTGTGCCTCGATTCATTAGACCCGCCTTATATAGGGTTTGGACCTAGATCCTCTCTAAGTGTCACTATATCAAACAAAAAACAAACGTCAAATCACACCACACTTATTCACTTATGAAAATAGCGAATTTTCGCCAGTTATTTCTAAAAGTTTCTATATTAACAAACTTATTTCGCCCATCAATATCTTCATCATCAGGATCGTGATAATAAAATCCTAATATATTATTTCTTTTCTTTTCAACTCCCAAAATTATCATATCGTGATACTTATCTTTTTCTTTCCACTGCTTAATTCCTGAAACTATCACAGGCCTTCCCTCTCTCACTTCTCTGGATATCTTCCTAATCCCTCTTTCAACATGATCTAACTCGTAAATGCTGGGCAGGGTTTCTCCACTATTAATATCATTAAAAACACTACGAAACTCCTCACTGTATGCTCCTACTTCATGGTTTCTAAGGATCGCTACTAATCCTTTATGATTCCATCCAATACCGGGAATAAAGGCGCCCTTTATCATTTTTCCTTCCTTCATATAATCTGAAAGAGACTGAGATTCACCTTGATAAAAATCAATAACTTTTTTTACGCACGCCATACCACAGGCACGGGATAATCCATCGTCGTCTCGGGGAGTGGAGTACTGTGATACAAACGGTACGTATAAAAGTGTTTTCATTAATTTTTATTTCGCGATCTTAAAGAATTTTCATCACTTTTAATAATAACTCCTATTTTTTCATTTGCCAAAGGTTTTTTATTTCACGAATTAAACCTTCTTTCGTTCTCATGTTTATTCTGTCATGAGGGATCTCAATAACGAATCGTTTATCCTCGTTTTCTGTGATCCTCCCATAACCAACAATATTTTTAAAGGAATTACTTTCATTTATATTTTGTATAACAGCGCCACCAGTTTTAGTTGAAGAATGAATAATCTGATTGTTGCCTATGTAAATTCCCACATGGTCTACACCTTCGGGGACTTTTGTGCCAGGCATGTATTCTAGTGTCTCAGTCCTGATAGCCTCTTCTTTAACAATTTTATTGAGGGCTTTAGAAAAATATAAACCTTCTTTATGGATGATTTCTTTTGTGTTTGCAAATACCAAATCGCCGGGTTTTAAATCTGCACTTTGTATTCTTTGAGAATATACGTATTGATCAATTGCTATTCGAGGTATGGCATATCCTGATTCAACCGCAGCCCAGGAAACTAAAGACGAACAATCAAAAGCTTCCGGCGCATCGAAAAGTACGCTGGCGCCACGCTTATAAGGTTTTCCAATGGTGCTTTTAGCTGAGATAAGTAATTGTTCGGTCGGCAAAACGGTGCGGAACATTATAGAATTTTGTCTCAGAATCTTCTCCAAATCTTTTTCCTCCAGATCTAGCCCAAGTGCATTATTTACTTCTTTGAGAGACACGCCGATTCTATATGTCCCCTTCTCAATCATGCAATTCTTATTACTCCTCCAAAATCCACAGTCGTCATTTTTTCAATTTGCAAGTGGAGATCATTCACTTCTTGATTAGTTAAAGTTTTATCTAAGTGCCTATATGTAATCCTGAAAGTATAACTTGTCTTTCCTTCCCCAAATTTTTCGGCATTTTCATACTTATCAAGGAGTTCCACTTCTTCTATTAATTCACCGCCGACAGTGCGGATAGAGTCAAAGTAATCATTAAGTATAAAGTTATTTTCTACTACAAAAGAAATATCTCTAACCACTGGAGGAAATTTGCTAACTTGTTTGTATTTCTGACCGAGGTGTAATTGTTTCTTCACTCTTTCATCGATTGACCAGAGAAGTCTGATATCGGGAAGCTCCATACTTACGATAGCAAGTCTCTCTAAGCCGAATCCGAAAGCCCAGCCGTTCCACGCAGATGAATCGATTCCAAATTTTTCAAGCACTGATCCTTTAACGACCCCACTACCAACTACTTCGATCCATTTCCCTTCCTTCTCGATCTCGACTTCTATCGAGGGATCAGTGAACGGGAACTGCTCCGGGGCGAATCTGTAGTTTACATCAGCCCCAAAGACCGCCTGAACGATCGAAAGTAATACTTTTTGAAGTTCTTCTTTTCCAATAATCTCCTTTGATTTTGGGGAAAGATACCACCCGTCAAGTTGATGAAAAACATTCATATGGTTGCGGTCAATTTCATCCTTGCGATAAACCTTCCCGTGAGAAAAACAACCGACCGATTCTCCTTTAGACATTCTCTCTTTCACCTCCTTCTCTTGTAAGTAGTAATACCACATGACGGTGGTGTGTGTGCGCAAAATATTCTTGTCATCAAGATAATAAGTGTCGGACTTACTACGCGCCGGGTGATTTGCGGGGAAATCAAACAGGTCAAAGGCTATATCTGTTGGTACTACTTCTGGAAATTCGATTAGATCAAAATCTTTGAATTCCTTTTGAGACAATATTCGAATAACCATGTCGTTTAATGGGCTTCCATCCGTACGAGAAAGATCGGGCATTGCTAAATAGTATTTGATCCTTTCTGCTTCTGTATCATTTCGCGAAGAAAGTTTTTCAATCAGTTTTTTCTGCTCCTCTAGGGGGATTCTATATATTTCTTTCATTTAAAACATTATACGAAAAAAGTTGAAAAAGTCTAAGTTTATGGCTATAATTAAGCCACATTTATGGGAATCGGAGACATAATTTTATACGGCACGCTTTTCACATC
>JALYQT010000021.1 GCA_030855685.1 bacterium
TATCTTCTAATTTCAAAAGTACATTTATCCAACCCATTTGAATGATAAGATTCAAAGCAAATAAGAGAATTCCTAAAACTCCCCAAACGACCGAAAGGTTGCTCCATTGGTCTGAAAATCCAGAACCTCCATGATTTGAATCCCCCATATTAATTGATCCCAGAGCCAAAAAAATCAGCGAAGTTATTATAAGAATCTTTTTATTGGTTTTGAATATCTCCCAACCGTGATTTACCGATTCTTTAATCGAAAATGTTTTCATATTTCTACTATACCTTATTACTTATTCTCCACTTCTGAAGTTTCTGAAACGTAACAAGTAATGGTGAAGCGACGAATATAGACGAATAAGTTCCAGCTATAACTCCCACGATGAGGAGTAGCGCAAAATCCTTTGTTGTTTCTCCACCAAAAAGATATAGAGCTAGGAGTGTAATGAAAATAGTTAGAGATGTGTTTATGGATCTAGCAAAGGTTTGTTGCACAGAGTTCCCCACCGTATATTCAAAGTCCACCTTTTTCCCTTTTTCTTTATTTAATCTTAGATTTTCACGCACCCGATCAAACACCACTATAGTGTCATGTACCGAGTATCCGAGGATGGCTAATAGTCCTGTCACGAAAAGCAGGTCTATTTCTGTTCCAAAATATTTACCTAGAAAAACAAAGACCCCGGTTGGTATAACTACATCATGGAAAAGTGCGACTATAGTAGCTAGGCCAAATTTCCAGGAGGAAACTGGTTCCGAAACTTTACGGAATGCGAATGAGACAAACAAAACTATCATTAATACTACTACAGCTATTGCCTTGAAGGCTTTAGATTTCAGTTCAGATCCTGCAACCGGCCCTATTGTATTTTGCCGCTTTATGACTGGTGATATAGTTTCGTCAACGCTTAATGCTTGAGATAGTGATGCCCTTTGAACTTCTGTCAGTTCTTGAGTCCTTATAATGTAACTACCAACTCCCGAAGGTCTTACAGAAAATCCCCCTAACCCAAGTTCTTCAATTTTATTTTCAAGGGCTAGTTTTTCTGGACGAGTCTCACCATAACTAACCTCAGTCAATGTCCCCCCTTTAAAATCAATTGAGAGATTAAATCCGTTAACGAATATTCCATAGAAAGATACTGCGAGCATTGCAGCTGACAGCATGAACCATATTTTTCTGTATTTGACGACAAACATATTACTTGAAATGTAACCCATTACTAAATAAAAATCTCTTCAATGGAGTTTCTTTTTTTGGAGCGATTGCAAAAAGAAGTGTTCGTGATGCAGTGATTGCTGTAAACATCGATACCAAAACTCCCACACCAAGAGTGAGAGCAAACCCCTTCACAGCCGAAGTGCCAAGCCAGAATAAAATAGTGGCAGTAATAATGGAGGAAATATTTGAATCTCTGATAGAAAGCCAGGCGCGGGTAAATCCTTCATGAAGAGCGTCATGAATATTTTTACCTTTCTTTAGCTCTTCTTTTGCGCGCTCAAAGATTAGAACATTGGCATCCACCGCCATACCAATAGAAAGAATAAATCCTGCCAATCCTGCTGCGGTCAAGGTTACCGGTATCAATTTAAATAAAGTCAGAGAAAAAATAATATATAAAACTAGAGCAAGGACTGCTATTATCCCCGGTAATCTATACCAAACAATTAAAAATATAGACAGAAGTACAAAACCAATTATTCCTGCTTTTATACCAGCCTGAAGAGCAGATTCACCTAACGAAGCGCCGATAGTTTGACTGGATGAAAGCTCTATCGGAACTGGCAGTGCTCCATAGTTGAGATTGCGGACGAGAGCCTTAGCTTCCTCTGGAGAAAAACCTCCAGTGATTTGAGCCTGCCCATTTGTAATTTCTGCTTGTATTACAGGAGCTGATATGACACTGCCGTCCAATATAATTGCGAGTATTTCGCCCTTGTGATCTCTGGTTATTTGAGCGAACAAATTTTTTCCTTCATCGTTGAAGTTCAATCCGACAATTGGAGATCCGTTATTTGGATCAAAATTTACTTGCGCTCGAGATAAAAACCTACCGGTAAGTCCTGTGGGCACGAAAAGTTCTTCAAGGGTTGCCTCAGGATTCGCAGCTATTATTTCTGAGGCGCCCGGAGCTGCGAGTTTAAATTCAAGGGTTGGAGTTTCTCCGATAAGTTTTATTGCTTTGTCTATTTCACTTACACCAGGAAGTTCAACTATCAACCTCTCGTCTTTATTTCCAGAAATTAATCCAGCATTTTCAGTCTGAATAATAGGCTCAGATACACCAAAGACATTTACTCTGCGCTCAATAACTTCTCTCAAGCTCTCCATCGCACCATTAACATCATCCACCTTGGACGTGTCGGCTTTATAGATGAGCTCTGTTCCCCCAACTAGATCAAGTCCAAACCTAAATGGGTATCGCGCCTCTGGTTTTTGCTGTGTTACGAGGAAGAAAGCGAGAAGTCCAGCAACAACGAGGATTACGAGCGACCACCAAGCGTGTTTATTCATATTTAGGAAATTATACGTAGATTAGAGCTTTGGGCAATACTTCGACAGACTCAGTACAAAGAAAGAGATTTGCCTCATAAATTAGGTGGTTCATCTTAAATACAATATATACATATTGATATTTACACACTTATATTCCAACTTGTGAAAGCAGAGTTTTGATTGTCTTTAGGGCTATCTTTAAATCAAGCATAAATGATCTATTTTTGATGTAATAAAGATCATATGAAAGCTTGTTTGTGGTCATCGAAAGATCTGCACCGTGGTGTGCGTGTTCTCCATAAATTTGGGCCCATCCTGAAAGCCCTGGTTTAATTAAATGTCTGACATTGTAGTATGGGATTTCTTGTTCGTATTTTTTTACGAGGGCAGGTAGCTCAGGACGAGGTCCGATGAGAGAGATTTTCCCCCTTAAAACATTCCATAGTTGCGGCAACTCATCTATGCGAGTTTTTCGTAAAAAGCTACCCACTCTTGTAATTTTTAGGGAAGTTTTTCCATCTTCACCATAAATTCCCTGATCATTACCAGACATGCTTCTAAACTTAATAATCTTTATTAGCTGTTTATTTTTTCCAATTCTGTCAAAGGTTATAAATGCTGGTCCCCCATCATCGATTTTTATAGCAATTATTACAAACGGATATACAGCTAAGGAAATAATTCCCAGTATAAAAGAGAGCGCTATGTCCATCAGTCTCTTAAGCGCATCATAAGTTACTCGAGGGGACGTCGATATATTTTCTAAAAACCAATTATATTTAAGTAGAGTTAGTGGCACTCGATTGAATATGTCTTCATAGATTTTATTCATATCTACAAACTGAACTTTAGAGAAAATAAGATTATACAAATGAGGTAAAACTGGACCCGCTTTTTCGTTAGCTAAGTCTATTGCAATAATGGCAACGTTTTCTGTATAAATTCTAGAAACAATTTCATCCCAAAATCCATCCCCGTCTACCCTGTCTAAATCCACCGTAGAAATAAAATTTAAATTATATAAAGGATTTTCATTTACCTCTTTTGTTAGCTCTTTCATCTCATTTCCGCTACCAATTAAAAGGGCGTTTTCTGTTTTATATGTTCCTATAAAAGAATATCCGTACATTCTCCACAATAAAATGGCCAGGAATGAAACTAGCAGATAAATAAATAGATTTGTTTTGGGCGTAATGCCAAAAAACGGAATCAAGTAAAAGAATCCGATCGCAACAAGAGAGTTGAAAACTTGAGTGTTAAATAAAATGGTCGGGAGATTCGATTTTAATAATAAAGTATGTTTCTCATATAAGCCGGCTATATAAAAGCTTAAAATCCAAACTAAAAAAATAAAACCAAACGGCACTAAGTGAGTTATAAAAGTTGCCTCCGATGGTGTGGATAAATTACGTAAAAAAAGCGCTAACCATAAAGATGTGATAAGGAAGAAGACATCTCCCACTAGAAGTATCAGAGGTTCCTTTTTATTCAAGGAATTCATTGTAAAGTGCATTCTACAATAAAACCACTATAATGGCTACATGGAATCATCTCAAAAATTAAGAATCCTTTTTGGAATAACAAAATCTAATATGGGCGGGGCCCAGCGCTATGTGTATGATCTTGCTGTTGGGGCAAAAAAAGAAGGTCACCATGTAGGAGTTATCTGTGGAGGAAATGGCGCACTAATAGATAAACTTAAAAAGATTGAGATTTATCCTCAGATACTTCCATTTCTAAGTAGAGACATTTCAATAAAAAATGATATAGGAACCTTCTCTGAAATCTTCAAAATATTAAAAAAACAAAAACCTGATATATTCCATATTAATAGCTCAAAAATGGGGCTAATTGGTGTAATTGCAGGAAGATTAGCAGGTATTAATAAAATTATTTTTACCGCTCATGGCTGGGCTTTCAATGAACCTAAATATATAAAATTTAGGAGTTTGGTAAGACTTATTTATTGGCTGACAATAATTCTTTCTCACAAAACTATTTGTGTGTCACAAAAACTGAAAAATGATGTTTCAGATTTGCCCTGGACTAAAAACAAACTCGTAGTTATTAAAAACGGAATTGAAGAATTTCAACTTCTTGATCGTGAGGAAGCCAGACAAAAACTAGCGCCTGGAATTTCCTCCGATACAATTTTGGTAGGTTCGTTTTCAGAACTTCACAAGGTTAAAGGTCTAGATATTCTTATAGAAGCTTTTGGAAAATTTAAAAAGAATAAAGATGCAATTTTAGTTCTTATTGGAAGTGGAGAGGAGTTAGAGAATTTAAAAAATTTATCGATAAAATTGGACATCCAAGAGAGTGTAATTTTTTTAGGGTATTTAGATAATGCGCGTTCTTATTTAAATGCCGTTGATATTTTTATGATGCCATCAAGATCTGAAGGATTGCCTTACGCTATCCTTGAGGCTGGTATGGCGGAAAAACCTGTCATTGCAAGCGGTGTTGGAGGTATTCCTGAAATTATAGTGAATAATCAAAACGGTATCTTGGTGCCAAAAGAGGATCCAGAATCTTTGAAAAGAGCACTCGAAAAGCTATACGAAGACCCAAAACTGAGGCTAAAATTAGGACAAAGTCTAAAGGAAGCGATTAAAGAAAATTACTCAGAGGAGCTTATGATTGATAAAACCTTTGAATTGTACAGGCAAAACTTTCATTCACAGGGATAACTCCCTAGCAAATTTGTCAAGAAATGGGCTATACTTTTTATATGCCAAATATTGAATTCGAAGACCCGAACGCGAATTTTACCACTTCAAGAAGACTTAATGATCGAGCTTTATCGTTCATGGTCATGGGCCTAATAAATACAGGGTTAGTTAAGGATAGCAAGCAAGCTAATGTTGTTTTGATACTAATCGCGATTGCCTCAACAGTTCTGGCAATTTTTATAGTAATTAATACTTTTAGTAAAGATTCTAATATTCCTCTACAAACCCCCGATTTTATTAAGCAGATGAATGTGGGACAAGTATCACGATAATGAATTATCAATTTAAAAAATCTAATGGAACTGGTTTTACTTTGATAGAGCTAATGGTGGTGATTGCTATCATTGGACTACTTTCATCTGTGGTGCTTGCGAGTTTAGCTCGGGCGCGATTAAAAGGCCGTGATTCTAAGATTATTCAGGAAGTAAACCAATTACGAACTCTTTTAGAACTTGAGCACAGCGAAAGCGCTTCTTATGCAAACTTGCAGCCCCAGACTTGGTTCCCGTCATCTGCTTGTAATTCTGTATTTTCAGGTACCTACACCCTAAAAACTCGAGAGATTTGTGCATCTATAGTTGCAAATTCTAGTGATGATTTTGCGGGACCAAATAATCGCCTTTTTATGGGTATTAATTCCACTGCAGGCACAACCGCTACAAAGTATTCTGTTATGGCATATCTTCCGGGCGCGGCAGTATTTTACTGTGTTGGTAGCAGTGGAAAAAACTCTAAAACAACTACCTCTGCTGTTTATACTGCGTCAGGATTTCTTCAACCAGGCTGTTACAGTAACCCTTAAGTCGAACTAGTGTAATAATAAAAAATAACTTAATGTGTGTTGACAAATATGAATTATTTTTTTCAAAAAATAAATATCTCTTTTGCTCGTTTTTCTATATTTTTAGTCTATTTTTGGTTTGGGATACTAAAAGTATTAGGACTAAGTCCCGCAAGTGCAATGGTATTAGAGTTGTTAAACAAAACCTTGCCATTTGTTCCTCCAAATCAATTTTTAATATTTTTTGGTCTATTTGAAGTATTGATCGGTCTGCTTTTTTTAATACCAAAATTCTCAAAAATAGCTATCACTCTTTTATTTCTGCATCTAGGAACTACCGTAATGCCTCTTTTTGTTATGCCGGAATTTACTTGGAGCGGGTTCCTCGTCCCAACCCTTGAAGGTCAATATATTATAAAAAATATTTTAATAATTGCTCTAGCTTTTGTTATTGGAGCTAATTTGAGGAAAAGTAATTAAGTATTTCTCGGCCCCTTTGATTGTCTTTTCATACTCGAAAGCATTCCCAAGGCTAGCCACTCGGTAACAAGGTGAGATCCACCATAACTCATAAAGGGGAAAGTGATTCCTGTAACCGGCATCGACCCTATATTCATGCCCGCATGTATTCCAATATGAATTGAGAATAGTATTGCTAAGCCCAAACCAAACAGAGTTTCAAAATTTGTAGCAGCAGTTTGTGAAATATTTATTATTCTAATTAACAAAAATAAACATATTATTAAAAGTATAATGGTTCCAATAAACCCCCACTCTTCCGCAAAAGCTGCAAAAATAAAATCTGTTTCATATTCGGGTAAAAATTGAAGCTTGGATTGAGTTCCATACCCAATACCCTTTCCTAGTATTTGGCCAGAACCCACTGCCACCGTTGATTGATAGGCGTTATAGCCCGTTCCACTAATATCAGCTAAAGGATGAATGAAGCTGACAATCCTCGCTTTTTGATAAGGTGCAAAAACAAAGAGCCATAATATCGATCCAACCCCAATAACCAAACCAAGAACTATAAGAAAATGTTTTTTTGATAGTCCAGAAACAAAAACCATTCCTAGCCAAAGGAGAAAGATTGTTACTGCTCCTCCAAAATCAGGCTGAAGAAAAACTAGAATAAAAATTAAAAAAGCGTAAATCCCAGAAATAGCAATATGTTTTATGTTTGCAATCTCTATATGCCTACGAGAAAAATATTTTGCAAGCATTAAAATTGTAACTAGTTTTGCAGGATCTGATGGCTGAAATCCTAAAATTCCCAATCTAAACCAACTTTGAGCTCCTTTAGCAACGGTGCCCA
Organism: bacterium; assembly: GCA_030855685.1. Lineage (GTDB taxonomy): Bacteria > Patescibacteriota > Minisyncoccia > Phycocordibacterales > Zambryskibacteraceae > JAIFWN01. The sequence continues at coordinate 7,316 of JALYQT010000021.1, forward strand.
CTGCAAATAGAAGAGCTAGCATTCCCACTATAAAAACAAAGAGAGTCACCAGTACTCGAGTTCGCCTTAAAAATCTCCAATCTATGGCGTTTGCTATAAAAAATACTACTATAGCAATAAAGATCCAAATAATTTGTCTTGTAAAATAATTATAGTCTCCAACAAAAGAATCCATCGTCACAAGACCTGCAAGAGAAATTAGAAATGCAGGCCAAAACAACCTCCAATCAACTCCGGATTCAGTCCCGAAAATTTTAGAAATATTTGAAAACATAAAATTACAAGAAACTCTTATTGGGTAAAATACGCATTAATATCTCGACTGAAGTTGCTTTATTCTTAAAGGGTCCGGGCCAAGTAAATACAATCGGCATTTTATCGCCTTTATTTAGGATATCTATAAAGGTTTTTGAAACTCCAACAGTATTACCTACTTCATCAGTTAATATCGCAGTAAATTCTAGGTTTTTTATATTTTCTAAAGAACGATTTGTGATCTCGGCTGAGAGTCTTGGTTCAGCATCTTCCCCACTCAACCTTTTATCGTCTATTAAAATATCGGGTATTTCTATACTATTTTTACTCCAAACAAGAGTTTGTGTATTCCATTCATAAACAACTCTACTAGGAACTGCTTCGCCGAAATCAAATGGCCCAGCAAAGACAGCGAAAGATGTATTTTTAGGAACATATGCATTGCCCTCGATTACCTTTAGTGGCACAGCCCCGCCTTCTTCATAAACTTTAAAACTATATCCAGCTCGGAATATTTCTGCATTTATATTGGGGTTTTCTGCTTTTACCACAATTGCATATGTTGTACTTGCCACTTTAATAACCTGTGGGTCGCCTTGAAGAATTATTGGTAAATTATCAGCCTGACAAAGCATCTCGCATCCCCCGCCACAATCTATACCTGTTTCGTCAGCATTTTTTTTCTGATCGCTACATGTTGGTGATTTATATACAAAGAAAAATAACGGTAAACCGATAAATATCACCACTACAAAAGAAATGATCGAGAGAATAATTCTTTTTCGCCTTTGAGACCATGAATTCATAGATGAAGTTTAGCAGATATTAAACAATCATTCGAATTCCTCTACATAAAAGAAAAAGCCGTGAAATTTTTCACGGCTTCACATCAACCAATTTTTCCAAGCGGAAATAGGGAAAAAAATATAACTTTCAAAATCATATGGTGGAAGAGGCGCTATTACATCATCGCTTGAGCAAAATAGCGCAATCCTCATGCTTCTTCTTGTTAGCTCTGACGCACAGGCATCGATGTTTACCTCAACATCGTTTGGCTTCTCCGTGTTTTGGACCTTTTTCATGGTTCGCATTTTAAGCTCCATTTTTGGTCTCTTTATTCATCCTACTCTTCAATACCTGTATTGCAACATGTAAAAACCGGCGTTGCTACGCCGGTTTTAGAGCTTTTTCAGTCCATCATTTCCCAAAAACGATCTTCTGGAATAATGATGAAGCTACCTGTGTTGGGGTGAATTGGTATCAGTCCACCGTTTCCATAAAAAACATGGTGTCCATACACATTACTTCCTGCGGTCGTACGATTTTCCTGTCGCCTTTTTTCTACTTCACGGCGACAAATTTCTCGCGGATCTTCCTGCTTCTTTTGTTCCAGCATGGCTTCCTTTAAAAAAAGGTTTGTACTACTCCACCATTTATCCTATACCTCTGCAACTTATTAGCAATAGATTTATAAACAAAAAAATCCTGCACTTGGCAAGATCTTTCGTATTGAAATCTTAGTTCTGGCGACTAGCTACTCTCCCCTTACGAGTACCATCGCCTCAACAGAGCTTAACTTCCGTGTTCGGAAAGAGAACGGGTGTGACCTCTGCGATAAATCACCAGAACTAAAACTTCAATTTAATTATTGTATAGAACTTGTTTTACCCAAAAGTAAAACATTTCTGAAACTAACAACCCTTCGACAAACTCAGGGCGAGTTAATTTCATTTAGCAGGACAGAGATTTCAACTCACCTTGCTTGCATTGAGCGAGCGAAGCGAGTCGAAGTGTGATTTTTAAATTTCCTAATAGAAATCGAGCAATTAGTACACCTCGGCTCAATACTTTACAGTACTTACACCTAGTGCCTATCAACCTAGTCATCTCCTAGGGCTCTCAACGATTCCTAATCTTGGGGCTGGCTTCATTCTTAGATGCTTTCAGAATTTATCCATGCCCGACTTAGCTACCCTGCGGTGCCTTTGGCAAGACAGCAGGTACACCAGAGGTCAGTTCACTCCGGTCCTCTCGTACTAGGAGCAAATCCCCTCAAGAATCAAACGCCTGCAGTAGATAGGAGACCAACCTGTCTCACGCTTCTTTTCTCACATTACTGTAAGGAATGGACTATATCTTTATCCTGAGCTTGTCGAAGGATTTATCCTCTAAAGTTCATGGGATAGTTAACGTTTAGTCTCTACGGGTCACTTCAGTGCTCGTGCTGAGCTTGCCGAAGCATTCCCTCGGTATTGTCCTTAGTATTTATTACAAATACTAATCGGATTTTACCGATATAAGTTAACTGGCTACATATAAATTACTTTATATGACCGCCGTGATGTGTTGGTCTCAATTTTCTCTTTGTCGTAAAGGATTCAGACAGTTCAATTCACGATTTCTCATGCTCTGAACGGTCTGAACCCAGCTCGCGTAACTTTTTAAATGGCGAACAGCCATACCCTTGGAAGCTTCTTCACCTCCAGGATAAGTTGAGCCGACATCGAGGTGCCGAACTGTGCCGTCGCTATGGACGCTTAGGCACAACCAGCCTGTTATCCCCAGGGTAGCTTTTATCCGATAATCTTCCACCGCATCTAACGC
>JALYQT010000012.1 GCA_030855685.1 bacterium
AATTAGGGGCCTGTCTTTTTACAAGTTTTTTGTTTTTCCCCCGCTCATCCGATTCAAAGGTATAACAAACGTTTACAAATCCTAAAACCTCCAATTTTGTAGGAGGGTTATTCATAACATCCTCCTAGATGGGTATCCGGGTTTCCAATTTAAAAATGCACTTTATTTGAGGCTAAGTCAATAAATAAATTTAAAAACTTAAAGGGAAATTTGTTTAAGATATTCAGGGAGAACCCCAAGCTTGATTGTGTGTTGAGCTCTAGTGTTTATATTGCGAACCGTAACAGTGTTTTCCAAAGACTCTTTTTGGCCAATTAAAAGAAGATAGGGAACGCGGAGAGTTTCGGCACCGACTAATTGCTCGGTTATTTTATCTTGGCCAAGGAAGTGATAAATACTAATGTGATTTTGTCGCAAGAGCTCTATAAGTGAGAGAGATTTCATCTTGGCATCTCGCCCTAGATGAACTAAATAAAATTTTGGTTTTGGCAGGTCTTTATATAATTTCTTCGACACGTTTTCTTTTTTGATATCTCCAAAAATTGTTGCACAAGCACAAGCAAGTTCCTTTCTAAATCCATATCTTTTTGATAGTCGGGAATATCGGTAGCCTGAAGCAAGGGGAGGGGCGTTTTCTATTGTTCCATCGCAGATTGTAAAGACAGTGTGTGAAGAGTAGTGTCTATTGCCAACAAGGTCAGGCATAACCCTAAACTCAACCCCTAAGGCTTCAAGGTGCTCGAGGACTTCCTTAAAATGAGCTCTCCCACTTGAGGTCAAAGACGCAATAGATGGAGGTAACTCCTCTCTAATAGCAATAGTTTCAGATTGATTCCCCTTAACTAATTGAAAAATATCCTTTTTTATACTCTGTTTCATTTCGGGTGTGAGTTCGTTATGAACTTTTTTTGCATATTGGTGTAATTCACGCTCGTAGGCTGCTACTGAGTCTTTATCTCCAATGCAATTGATGTTTACAACAAGATTTTTGTGTCCATTATCAGAAAGTATAGAGACTGCTGTTCGAATAAGGATTGCTTCTGATAGGGCAGAAGGGAAACCTATAATATGTAAATAATAATCCGCTCTTTTTTTTGAGGTTTCATTTTTTTTATAAGATAAAAACATTGGGTGAGGGTGATCAGCGAAACCCTTATCAACATAAGTTCGGAGAAATGCCGCTTTTTCCCAGGGTCTATACAAGCAAGGTTCTTTAGTTAGTTTTTCATCCTCTAAACAATCTTCCACCATATCTTTGTCTTTTTGATTTACCTTCGGAGCTTCTATTGGTAAAAAACCAAAGTGTGCCGCCAAGTACAACGGCTTGTCGAATTCTTTTAAAAGGTGCTTTGGTCGGTCGGAAAGTTTTTTTGTCATTTTTATTCTTGATATGCGCTAGCTCCTGGAAAAAATCCAGGTGGCCAGAATCTAATAAGTGGTCTACCTACAATATTTTCCTCAGGTAAAAATCCCCACACTCGAGAATCCGAACTGCCGTATCGATTGTCTCCCAATACAAAATATTCTTTTGCACCTAATGTATATGATGCTGTGTCGCTTTTTTCATATTTTATGTATGGCTCATCGAGCTTTACCCCTTCTGGATTCTCATTGTTTATGATGGTCACTTCGCCTTGATTTATTTTAACTATTTCACCTGGCAGCCCTATTAAGCGCTTAATAAAGTATTTTGATGGATCTTTAGGATATTTAAAGATTATGACTGAGCCGCGTTCGGGATCATTAAAGTGATAACTTAATTCATCTACTATTAAATATTCTCCGTTTGCAAATGTGGGATCCATTGATGCACCATCAACAATAAATGGTTGAGCAACATATTTTCTGAATGGGACGACGACAAGAAATGCAATGAGTAAAAGTTTAAATAATTCTTTCCAAAAAGGATTTTTCTTTGGTGCATCATCCATATTTGATTCGATTGTATTACGGCAAGTCGCTTGACACAAGAGGGCACTCAATGTTCTCATGCAAATGCACACATTATTTTTTGGAAAAAATCTGCTCTGCTCGCGTCGACGCGCTGCGCAAGGCATTTGCATGAGAACATTTCGTTTTAAAAGTTAAATTTGTAAGATTTTTAAATACAACATCTCGCTCTTAAATTCGTATAATTTTTAAAAAAATATTTTGTTTTAAAAAACAAACATATAAGTTTTTCATTAGTAACAAGAATTTGATACAGTAGATATATGTATACAATTGTTGGCCTAGGTAATCCTGGGGAAGAATATAAAGAAACTCGTCATAACGTAGGACGTATGGCTATAGAATTTATAGCAAACAAGCATAAAATTGAGGCTACTTTCAATAAAAAATACTTCGGTTTATATGGAAAAGGATCAATAGGGAAGGAAAGCGTCCAGCTTTTAATGCCGGACACTTTTATGAACAAATCGGGCAAGAGCGTAGTCGGGGCTACTAAAAGTAAAAAAGCAATTGAGCAAACCATCGTTATTTATGATGACTTAGATCTACCACTAGGTAACATAAAAATTTCTTTTAATCGAAGTTCGGGTGGACATAGGGGCATTGAATCTATAATCAACGCTCTGAAGACAAAAAATTTTATTCGTATTCGAATTGGCATTTCTCCAACAACCCAAAGTGGAAAAATTAAAAAACCTCTTGGTGAAGAAAAGGTTGAAAAACATATACTGGGTAAATTTTCACAAAAAGAAAAAGAAATACTTACGAAAATGTTTGAAATAGCCAATACAGGAATCGAGCGGATAATTGAAAAAGGGCTAAGTGTTGCAATGAGTCAATTAGGAAAATAAAACCGCAACTTGCTAAGTTGCGGTACGATTTTCCAGTCGGGCGAATCGATGTTCGCTAACCCAATCGATTTGGTTTTTTTGATAATCAATGATTATGGCAAGGTGTCCGGGAGATGTGGGGGCGTATATTACATCGCCTTGTTCAAAACCCGCAAGAAATCTCATCTCATTCCATTTGTAGGCAAGATCCTTTAGGCACTTACCATCTGTAGAAAGATAAAAGATTGGAGTATCAATCGTTTTGTTTACACCAATCTCCTCGATTTCTTGAAACAGACCTACAACATCTACAAAATCTCCCATTTCACCAAATCCTAACCCAAGAAGATTAGATAAATGCTGGACTTGCAAATCTGACATCGTGACGAATTCTGAAAATATTTTTACTCGTCCTAAAGTTCTCGGAAAAAAATCCTGAATCAGCCTTTTGTGAAGTACATCTACCCGGCTCTGCCCCTTGGTTGAGAGCATATCCATTTTGATCGGATCTTCGTAGTCGTCAGGAAACCCAAAGGCAAAGATGATTCTTCTTATGCCAGTCATTTAGCCTCTGTAGAAAATTTCTTTTATTGACACTACTCCGATAAGTATTTTTGTCAATAAAAAACGACAACTATTTTTATTGATGCCGAGTCGATAAAAAAGACAAACAAAAACCACTCTATTATTAGAAGAGTGGTTTTTGTAAATAATTAAAGTTATCCCCAGTTTTACCAAGGAGACTCCTCGGTAAGTTATTTTCTTCTACCAATGCCATACCAAGGCCGGGCCTTGGTATGGGTTATTTAGCGTCTTTGTCTTGATAGGAAAGTGCCATTTTCTGTTCCTTTGGATCAAAGAGGGTGATTTTGAACTTATAGGTCTTTCCGAGTTCTAACTTTTCTCTTAGTTTGTCTTCACTTCCAAATTCAGAAACATGAACTAAGCCAGCAACACCCTCTTCGATAGATGCAAGTGCGCCGTGTTTGTTAAACTTGATCACCACACCTTCGACAACGGCATCTTTTTTATATTTTTTCTCAGCTTCTTTCCAGGGGTTTTCTTTTAGAGCTTTTATAGAAAGAGAAATTTTATCGTCTTTGATTTCAATAATTTTAACAGGCACTCTTTCGCCGATCCTATACATAGTTTTTGGGTTTTCAACTAGACCCCAATCGATTTCCGAAATATGAACTAGCCCTTCGAGTCCTTCTTCAAGTTTAATAAACACCCCGAACTCCACAAGTCCAGTAACCTCTCCGACTAATTCATCACCCAAAGTATATTGAGAAATGATATTTTCTTTGTTTTTTGTTTCCGGACTCTTCTCTGAAAAAATAAGTTTACCCTCCTTAGGTATTGCTCCAATTATAGTTACTGCGAGTTTTTGACCCACAAGTTTTTTTAGTTCATCGAGGATCTTGTCTTTATCTCCATCAGAAATTCTAGGGTAGTGCTCGGGTTTAAGCTGGGATGCTGGCAAAAATCCCATGATTCCCTGCCAGTTAATAATGAGTCCTCCTTTGTTAGCATCTGCTATAGGAAGTTCATAAACTCTCTTTTCATTGATAGCTTCTTCTGCTTCGCTCCAGATAAGAGCTTGGCGAGCTTCCTTAAGAGAAATTTCAATATATCCATCTCGACCCCCGATCTCTACAACTTTTCCCGTGACTGCGTCTCCAACGTTTATTTTCTTTATAATATCGCGAGCATTCATAAATTCGCGACCGTAAATAATACCTGTACCAAAAGGAGGGAGGTCTATAAAGACAGCTCCCTTATCGATTGAAATTACTGTTCCTTCTACCATCTCATCAACAGATGGGGGAGTAGAGCTTTTTTCTATCAGTTCCCCCATGTATGAATCCGAAATAGTGGACTCACTCATATCATCATTACCAACTTTGTTTTTAGCTTCTTCGTTTAACATTTTTTGAGCCGCTCTCGGTCCTATTACTTCATCAAAGGTTGCCAGAGTAAAAGGGATAAACAAAAACGGGTTCTTATAATCCTCTGTTAGAGGTCCAAGTAAAATAGCACAAATAGGGGATTTGTCGACTGTATAAACATTGTTGGGAAATTTTATAACAAAAAACACTACCATTTGATAGTGTTGCTTTTTTCATGTAGTTATACTGGCGCCCTGGGATTAACTTATTAATCCCAGGGCTCTATGCCACATCAGTTCCTCGAGAAGTACGTGGTCGCCTCTTTAGTGCGCTCTTAGCCTTCTCTTACGCGGTCGTTGCGCTAGAACTGGTCCCTGTGGTTAGGACTGTCCCACCTATGCATTCTTCAGCAGCTCGGCCCTCCTTTTAGATTAGGCGTTGAGTTTACTCGACGAGTCCTGCGGAGATGCGTAGATGTTTTGTCGGACTCATAAATTCTGAGCCCTACATGTTTCCTCCTGTTGGGCGCCATGGGCATTTGTATCTCAGCGGACCGTTTTCGTGGTCAACCAAGAGTTCCATTATCATATCGGTCGGATATGGGCGACGGACTGCACGCGGAATCCATCTGCGTCGGCGTGCATAGCCTTGGTGTCAATCGAGTACTACACCGGGTGTACTACTCTCGACTGGCGAACGCAAGGCACAGAGACCGCCCGTGGGTAGAAGCCAAGAGGACTGGTTACCTCTCCATGCACTTCCAACTCACCACAGGCAAACCGTTTATATACCGCATAACTACAAAATAACAATGTACAGACTGTTTTCGAGCATACTCTTACGAATACGCTTGTCAACATCTAACTGTGTATAAATATAGCATATATTAAATATTTGTCAAGCAAATATATATTATATTTTGTCAATTTGTGTTGTATGGCTATAAATAAGGGTTTTACAAAAAACCTCCCGCAAATGAGGGAGGAGTAGTGGTAAATGTTGGTATGGGTTGAGGTGTTAATATCTTTCGATCCAACTTGGGGAAGACAGCAGTAGAATCCTTCGGTTGTTCTTTGTTTATACAGGATCCGACAGGATCTATGTCGATCAAAACAAAAGACCCATCATTCTCTCTGTATAAACTAAAAGAATAATAGCGTTCTTTTACAAGGTTGATAGTTGGAAAACCATTAACAACGGTTTTGCTCGAATCAGCCAAGAAAATTTTAGTACTGCTATACACATCGCCATTTTCATAGACCTGGTGATACATTAGAACGCTATCAACAACGCTACATACGGTATGAATTTTTTCAGGAGAATCTGTAAGTTTTTTTATATCAAACTCCTCAGTCTCCAATTCTGTGTAGGGAGAATTTTCTCCATCCACCATATCTTCACCCGGCTCAGAAAAAATAGAGATGATGAAAATCAAACCCACAAGCAGTGTTGCAACTACGGTACCTCTTCTTTTGCGCACGTTTTCTCCAAATGTTCGTTCTATATTCTTAATACTCCTTTAAAAAACTTTGTCAAAGATTTTATAATAGATAGTTCGATTACCAATTGGAAAAATAAGGGCTTCAAATAAGCTCATTTTGAATAAATATTAGTGGAATGGAGATGATATATATGTTAAAATAAGGAATATGATAATTAGCTTTCAAGGAATAGAGTCTTTTAAAATATCTCAAGGCGGGGAAACCGTTGCCATAAACCCTATCTCGAAAGACTCTAAGTTTAAGTCAAAAATAGCCGGAGCTGATATTACTCTCATCACTACCAACCACCCAGATTTGAACGGTCGAGATACAACTAGTCGGGGGGACAAGGAATCTTTTGTTATATCTGGTCCGGGTGAATATGAAGTAAAAGATATATCCATAAAAGGATTCCTATCAAGTAGTGAGTTTGGTGCAAAATCAGGTGAGAAAAAAATGAATACAGTTTTTCAGATTAGCTTAGATAATATTAATATGTGTTTTCTTGGGGCTCTGTCAGATGAAAAACTATCAAACATCACACTTGAAGCTCTAAATGATATCGACATTTTATTTGTACCCATTGGAGGTGAAGGAGTATTAAATGCCGCCGCTGCATATAAACTTGCAGTTTCCTTGGAGCCAGGAATAATTATTCCTATGCACTACGGAGAAGTGGGAGAAAAAAATGCTCTTAAAACTTTTTTACATGAAGCAGGTGAGGAGGGAGTTAAACCTATTGATAAATTAGTTTTAAAAAGGAAAGACCTAGAAGGAAAGGAGGGAGAGGTGGTAATCTTAAGTGAGGAATAACATGGATGAATATTTAACAAAAATGCGGGCAAAGCCCACACATCATAAAAAATATTTTGCACTCGGAGTTTCGGGCTGCGTGACAGCAATTATTTTCCTTGTTTGGTCATTTGTGAATTTTGGTGGTGCTGCAACTGTGGTTGCAGAAAATATTCCAGATGAAAAAGTTAAAGCAGTCAGTCCTTTTAAAAATGTCGGAAATAGTCTTTCTTCTACTTGGTCGGCTTTAGGGGACCAATATAAAAATACCACTTCTGGCTTAGAATCAGCAGATTTTAATTCTAAATATGAAAATATGAGAGATGATGCTTTAAATAATTAATATGGCAGCCAAAGACAAAGATTCAAATAAAGATATTGCCACAGAAGATACAAGGGTAAGTGCAAACATTCCGCGGTCGATTGTAAGCGAAATGAAAGATTCGTTTATTGATTATGCGATGTCGGTTATTACTGACAGAGCTCTTCCTGATGTGCGAGATGGACTAAAACCTGTTCACAGGCGCATTTTGTTTGCCATGAACAACATAGGTTTGACGGCTTCAGCAAAAACTAGAAAATCGGCAACAGTGGTTGGAGAAGTGCTCGGCTCGTATCATCCACATGGAGACGTGTCTGTGTATGATGCAATGGTAAAACTAGCCCAGGATTTTTCAACACGCTACCCACTTATTATCGGCCAAGGAAACTTTGGTTCTATAGACGGAGATGGAGCTGCTGCATACAGATATACGGAAGCTAAGATGTCTAAAATATCTAGTGAACTTTTGGCAGACATTGATAAAGAAACTGTAAATTTTAGACCCAATTATGATGGAACAAAAAAAGAGCCCGAAGTTCTGCCGAGCGGTGTTCCAAATATTTTATTAAATGGAACTCTTGGTATTGCTGTGGGTATGGCAACCAACATCCCTCCGCACAATCTTCGGGAGGTTATAGATGCGACAGTACATTTGATCGAAAACGATGACGCTACAACCGATGATCTTTTAGAACATATAAAAGGGCCAGATTTTCCTACCGGCGGAATAATATTTAACCAGAAAGACATTAGTCATGCGTATGCAACCGGCCGAGGCGGGGTTGTTACTCGTGGTGTGGCAGAAATTGTAGAAAATAAAGCCGGAGCATTTCAAATAATAATTACAGAGATTCCTTACAGGGTAAATAAGGCTAATTTAATTGAAAAAATCGCTGATTTAGTCCGAGAAAAAAGGATTGAGGGAATCAAAGCCCTCCGAGATGAATCGACTAGTGATATAAGAATAGTTATTGAGCTAAAAGGTGGATCACAGCCGCAGA
>JALYQT010000018.1 GCA_030855685.1 bacterium
AAAAACGATTAATTTTATACTCAACTTTCCGACATTGAAAATGAGCTGAAACATTACAGAAATCAATTTAGGGGGAAGGTTATCTATTGCAACTGTGACGACCCTTTTGAAAGTAATTTCTTTAAATATTTTGCAGGAAAATTTAATGAACTCGGGTTAAAAAAACTCATAGCAACTAGCTACAAACCATCTCCTATAGCCAATACGGAGCTTGTATTGCAACCATCTCTTATTCCTAGTTATGAGGATAAAGTTATTAAAAAACTATCAGAATCAAAAGGTCGACCAAAACTAACTGCGAATAAATTTATTATCAATGAAGTTGGTGATCTGGACGGTGACGGTGCGTTTAATTTAAAAGACGTCGCTGAACAGCTCAAAGCGAACAAAAACAATGAATGGACACCACTTAATGACGAAGGAGATTTTAGAAGTCCAGAAAGCATAGAGTTACTTAAGCAAGCGGATATAGTGGTAACCAACCCACCGTTTTCGCTTTTTCGAGAATATGTAAATCAGCTAGTTCAATATGAAAAGCAGTTTTTGATTATAGGCAACGATAACGCAAGAACTTACGTGAATATTTTTGAATTAATACAAAAGAATAAAATCTGGTCTGGTTACGGAAAGGTAAAAGAATTTATACAGCCAGACGGATCAGTTAAAGAGTTTGGGAATGTCGGCTGGTATACGAATCTGGATGTAGCGAAGAGACATGAATCTTTAACGCTGTATAAAAAATATTCCCAACAAGAATATACTAGATATGCAAATTACGATGCAATAGAAGTAAGCAAGGTTACTGATATACCTGTTGATTATAAAGGTGAAATGGGGGTACCTATTTCCTTTCTAGATAAATATAATCCAGATCAATTTGAAATAGTTGGCTCAAGTAGTAATTTATCAGGACCGATCAATACTAAAGAGGGTTTGGTGTACCGATATAAAGACCGAAATGGATACATGCGACAAGCGGCTAATGAGCGTTTTGCACTTCCCGATGGAGACACTTGGAGACGAATTTATGACAGAATTGTAATTAGGAAAAAATAACATGAAAATCGAACTAAACAACATCAAAGTACGCGAGGTATTCAATGGATACAAAGATAGTGACGAAGAGGGAGTTACAGCGTATGGAGGTAAGCTGGATATTCGGCCAAAATATCAGCGTGAATTTGTGTATAAGCCTGAGCAACGCAATCAAGTTATAAAAACTATTATGCGTGGCTATCCAGCTGGCGATGCATATTTTCCTCTCAATACAATGTATTGGCTCAAAACGGACAAAAATAATTTTGAAGTAATAGATGGTCAGCAACGCACGTTATCTATTTGTCAGTATATCAATGGCGATTACAGTATTAATGAAAAATATTTTCACAGCTTAAATCCAACGGAAAAGGAATATATATTGGATTATCCTTTGCAAGTCTACATTTGCACAGGGAGTGATAAGGAACGATTAGAATGGTTTGAGATAATAAACACTGCAGGAGAAATTTTAACACCTCAAGAATTACGTAACGCAAATTACACAGGGGAATGGCTTACAGATGCAAAGCGATGGTTCTCAAAAAATGGTGCTCCAGCCTATCAAATTGGTCAAAATTACATTAAGGGATCGCCAATTCGACAAGAATTTTTGGAAAAAGCATTAATATGGATTTCTGCACGTGATTTTGGAGAAGAAAAACCAGCAGAATACATGTCTAAACATCACCATGATAAGAATGCTAACGAACTTTGGGGGTACTTTCAGAAACTCATAGAGTGGATAAGTAACACGTTCCCTAATTACCGAAAGGAAATGGCTGGTGTAAATTGGGGTGAGCTATACAATGAATTTAAAGACAAAAAACTAGATGCCGGTGAATTGGAAATTGAGATATCTAAATTAATGCAAGATGAGGACGTTTCTAGTAAATCAGGAATTTACACTTACGTACTTACCGGAGAAGAAAGAAATCTCTCAATTAGAGCTTTTAATGAGAAGATGAAACGTGAAGCATATGAAAGACAAAAAGGTATATGTGTAGCTAGAAATGCTGTATGCAAAAACATCCATTTTGATATTAGTGAAATGGAAGCAGATCATATGACTCCTTGGCGAGAAGGTGGTAGGACTACAGCTGAAAACTGTCAAATGTTGTGTAAGTTAGACAACAGAACAAAGTCTGACAACTAACGTCCCTCTTTAGTAAGGGTTTATTAGATAAGGTTTAAATTTATTTAAGATTCCATATAGTTTCGAATATCATAGCCATTAAACTTTAAATATCTAATTTTTAAATTAATAAGTATAATTGCGCCATGAAAAAAATTGGATTACACGAAAAATGCCCTTGTAATAGCGGAGCAAAATTCAAAGATTGTTGCATTCATAATCATAAACCAAGAAAAGGGACTTTACGTTTGGCATATGAAATTAAGGGCAACGATCCATTTGTAGCACGTATGTTTTTTCAAATGACTCAACTAAGAGAGCATGTTTTTAAAACAGAGGAAAGGGATTCTTTTGATAAAAAACACCACTCTGTATTTCAAAATTTATATGAAGCAAAGATTGCAAAAGAAAAGTGTATAGATTTAATGAAAGATCATCGAGAGAAAGTAAAAAATTATGATGGAGTGACTTATAGTAATGACGGTTTATTAACGGTTAACAAGCCAATAGACAATGAACTAAATATGCTTTTTAAAGACTTTTTTATTCGTGGAAATATAGCCTTAAAAGCTTTGGTGAAGCTGTGTGGAATTATGGGGTACAACATGAGCTTTGCTTTTACTGACGATAAAAAATTTGAGGATAAAAAGAAAAAATTTTTAAAAAACCACCCAGAACCTGAATTTATTCAATTTTGCAATTCTATAGAAGACATGCGTGAAAAATGGTACAAAATATTTATATTTATTAGAAACAAAATAGAACATGATGGTTTTACCTTACCTGAAGTAACATATTTGCTTGGAAAAACCGATAATATTAAAGTTTTTTATCCAACCCTTAATAACCAAAGTTTAAATGAGATTCTTAAAATCTGTTGGGAAAATTTGTTCCAAATTACCGAAGAGATGATTATTTTTTCCTTTAGCAAGAAATTACCATCCCCATTAGTTATCGTAGAAATTCCAGAAACAAAGAGGGACTTAGGAAATCCCATCAGGTATGTTGTATCTATCCAAGGCTTACAAAATGGGCCTAAGTTATAGTTCTACTTAAAAAAGTGTGCCAGATAGGCAAAATTCTATAAATTGAGTTCCAATTCTGTATAATTAGGGTCACAAAACGTGAGTTTAAGTTAAGTACACTGCTGTACTTTTCTTCGTTTTGTGAAGCCGGAGCGATGTTTCGCTGCCAAACGAAACCGCGAGGCGAGGTCACAAGTTTCTCCTCTTCCGTAGAGATTTGTGAAAATAGCCCGAAAACTTTAATTTCAAATTTAAGCTACACTATATAGATATGGAAAAATCAAGCGAGATTATGAATCTGGAAAAGGATTTAGTTAAGTATAAAGAAGAGAATAAGAGCCAAGCGGAATTTATCTCCATGATTATTCATCAGTTGCGTACTCCCCTCGCAGGAACGAAATGGACTTTTAAAATGCTTCTCGATGGCGACTTGGGTAGCTTTAATGATGAACAAAAGCAAATAATTCAAAAAGGTTATGAGAAAAATGAACAAATAATAAAACTGTTGGAAGAAGTTACGGTTGCAAATCAAAATAATTCCTGGGATTTCCAGTATGATTTTAAACTAACTTCCATTGAGCCTATACTTGAAAGTATAATTGCCAACTTCCTCGAAGAGGCACGATTCAAACTCGTCAGTATTGTTCTAGAGCATCCTGCTTCTTCCATACCTCACGTTATGGCCGACGCAGAAAAACTTTCCATTGTATTTCAAAATCTCATTGAAAATGGAATCAAATATAATTTTGAGAACGGGACACTAAAAATAATTTTGATTTTAGAAAATGATTACTTGCTGATTAGATTTTTTGATACCGGAATTGGAATAGACACTGAAGATAAAGATAAAATTTTCACAGAGTTTTTTCGCACAGAAGCCGCCAAAAAACATTCATTAGAAGGCACCGGGCTAGGCTTATTTACAGCAAAAAAAATAATTGAAAGACACAACGGAGAAATATGGTTTGAGAATGAAGCTCCCAAAGGTACAACGTTTTATGTAAAGTTACCCCTATCTAAATAATATGAAAATATGTGGTATTATTTTAATTAACACATGCCAGAACACAAAATTTTAATAATAGAAGACGATAAATTTTTGCGAAATCTTATTGTAACAAAGCTTATTAAGGAGGGTTTTGGGACTGCGATTAGCGAAGATGGTGCTGGTGTCATGAATTTGATCATTAATGAAAAGCCAAATTTAATAGTGCTAGATATTATGCTTCCTGCGGTAAATGGTCTTGATATACTGACAGAGGTTCGTAAAAATGAAACATGGAAGGATATTAAGGTAATTATTTTTTCAAACCTAAAAGATGAGCAGAATATAAAAAGAGGTCTTGAGCTTGATGTAACAGACTATCTTGTGAAGGCAAATGTAACACTCGATGAATTAGTAAAAACCATAAAATCATCTATCTCGAAATAAAATTCTGTTTGTGATAACTTAATCTAGAATTCTTAATTTAGGCTGTTGGCTCAGTTTCGGCAGATGGCTGACAAACCTTAAGCCTTTGGGTAAAAATTGCGCGGTTAGCTCAGTTGGTAGAGCATCTCATTGACGTTGAGAGGGTCACAGGTTCGAATCCTGTATCGCGCACATATGAAAATACTTGCAATAGAAACAAGCTGTGATGAAACAGCTGTCGCGGTAGTTGATGGAAAGGGAGAGCTGTTTTCTACGGACTTTAAAGTTCTCGGTAATTCCCTATTTTCACAAGTTGATCTACATAGAGAATATGGAGGGGTCTATCCGAATCTTGCAAGAAGAGAGCATTCCAAAAACTTAATCCCATTACTTGTAAATTCCATAAAAGAGGCTGGCCTTTATAATTTAAAAAAATCTCCTTCTCCATTAAATAAAGAGCTAGAGGATAAAATTATAAACATTTTATCTAAAGAACCAGATCTATTAAAATTATTTTTAGAAATCATTCCCACAATGGAAAAACCTGACATCGACCTTTTAGCATTTACCGAGGGTCCCGGACTTGCTCCTGCTCTGTGGGTAGGGGTTAGCTTTGTAGACGCATTAAGAGAAACTTGGAATATACCAGCACTCCCAATTAACCACATGGAAGGCCATATATGGTCTGTTATTTTTAATACCAAAAATCCGCCCATCTTTCCTCTTATTGCACTTTTAGTTTCGGGTGGTCACACAGAAATAGTATATGCGAAAGATTTTGGAGATTATAAAATTTTAGGTAAGACACGTGACGATGCCGTCGGCGAAGCCTATGACAAAGTAGCAAGGCTGTTGGGACTTCCTTATCCTGGTGGTCCAGAAATATCGAAACTTGCGAATAAATACCGAGAGAGTGGTGGTTTGTCTAGATTCAGCTTTCCACAGCCAATGTTAAAAAGTGATGATTATGACTTTTCTTATTCGGGTCTAAAAACAGCTGTCTTATACAAACTCAAAGAATATGAGTTTGTTACAGAAGCAATTAAAGAAGAAATTGCGGCCAATTTTGAAGAAGCAGCCCTCTCAGTCATTATATATAAAACTAGAAAGGCCCTGGATAATTTTGAAGCTAAAACTCTAATAGTGGGTGGTGGAGTTGTGGCTAATA
>JALYQT010000029.1 GCA_030855685.1 bacterium
TTCACCCGGAGTGGCGTGAAAAGATGATTCCTTATCGGAGAACAGCTGAGCAAAATCGGCATATGATTGCTGATTTCTGTGGAGGTGTTTCAAAGATTGCTCGGCATCCGAAAGTTTCGGAAGCAGAGCGTAGGGTAATCATTTCGGGCCTTCGAGAGATAGCTCGTGAAAATGGTGTTGACGAAGATAAATTCGTTAACACTGCCAAATGCGAGAGTAGTTTATATTCTCGCGCCCTGGGTGACGGAGGTCGCTCGCGTGGAATTTTTCAATTCCACAATGGGTATCGTCGGGAAGTTTCCGATGAGGTTGCCTATAACTGGCGACGAGCTGCACTTGTTGCTGCTAGAGATTTTCGGACCGAGAGAGTAATCTGGTCCAAAAAAAAGCAGAAACATGTGTTTCGCTCTGAAGCCTTTCAGTGGACATGTTACCGAAAGCTTTACGGTACACAGTCCGCTCGAGCGAGTTCGCAGAGCTCCAGGAGCATCGCTTCATCCACTCGATCCAACTTGAGCAAGGTGGCACTTGCTTGGGGAAGTGATTAATGACGGTATTCCGTCAATGGGCACCGATTAACCTCGGTGCCTTTTTTTACCTTTATTTTTTATCAGTAAACAAACCTGGCTATTGTTCTCGGATATCATTGAATTAGAAATTTTATTTTTCTTATAGGCAGGGAATATAACATATGATAATATCGTTCAATCGGGTTTATTAATCTGACGCGGGCGGTTAGCTCAGTTGGTAGAGCGCTTCATTTACACTGAAGATGTCAGGGGTTCGAGCCCTCTACCGCCCACACTTCGGAAACCCACGGTTTTCCGACGCCCTTCGATAAACTCAGGGCTGCCTTCCTCCACGGGAGACCTACAGTTCTCCCGACCCTACTCGAAGGGGTAGAAATCTAAACACGAGGCAAGGCAATGACTTTTCTAGCAAGAAAAGATTCGTGACCGAGCCCTCCACCGCCCACAATTCGGAAATCTAAAGTTTCTAACTCACTATGTCTAATTTTAATATTGAAATTCTCTATGAAGACGATAATGTTTTGGCAATAAATAAGCCGGCGGGATTAGTTGTGCACCCTGATGGGCGCACCAAAGAAGAAAGCGTATCAGAATGGTTACTTGGAAAATACCCAGATGCAGAAGGCGTCGGAGAGTCAATAAAGTCACCAGAGGGAGAAGAGATAAAGAGATCTGGAGTCGTTCATCGCATTGACCGGGAAACTTCAGGAGTCCTTTTGCTTGCAAAAACTGAACTTGGTTTTGAAAATCTAAAATTACAATTTCAAAATAGAGAAATCCACAAGACATATTTAGCATTCGTTCATGGCATCGTAAAAGATGATCACGGAGTTATTACACTGCCTATCGGCAAAAGCCCAAGTGACTTTAGAAGATGGTCGGCAGGTCGCGGATCAAGAGGATTCAAAAGAGAAGCTGTAACTTATTTTAAAGTTTTAAAAAGATCTGATAATGCAACTTTAATCGAAGCAAAACCAAAGACAGGACGAACTCACCAAATCAGGGTTCATTTCACAGCTCTTCAAAGACCATTAGTGGGAGATAAGTTGTACGCTGCATCCAAGCCAAGTCTATATGGATTTGATCGTTTAGCGCTTCATTCTCGAGAAATAGAGTTCAAGGATTGCTCTGATGTTGTCCATCAAGTTAAAGCCTCCTGCCCAAAAGATTTTTTGAATGCTTTTAAGGAAATAGGCTATATGCCCCTTGATTTGCCATAAAATAGCCCACGTGTTACATTATTCTCCACTATGAATAGAGTTATCTCGCCAGTAAATATTGAAGAAAGAGAAAAAATGGACTTTAGAGCCGGCGATACTGTTCGCGTATGGCAAAAAATTCAAGAGAAAGGAAAAACTAGACTTCAGGCATATGAAGGGCTAACTCTGGCGAGAAAACACGGCACAGAAGCTGGTGCTACTTTTACTGTTAGACGTGTTGCTTCAGGTGTTGGAATGGAAAGAATTTTCTTACTATACTCACCAGCCATTGATCGCATCGAAGTGCTAAAGAGATCAAAAGTTAGACGTTCAAAGCTTTATCATATCCGTGAAAAGGCAGCGAAAGATATCAGACGACAAATGAGGAATGTTCGTACAACGACCTCAAAAGAAGAAGTAATCAAAGAGGAGAACACAGAATCTTCTGTTGAATCACCTGAATAAAATTATTTTTTATTTTATTTAAATAGTTAATTGAAACACTGATTGTTTCTTGCTATTCTCATCAAATGCACGGGTGGCGAAATTGGTAGACGCACTACCTTGAGGTGGTAGCGCCGAAAGGCATGGAGGTTCAACTCCTCTCTCGTGCACAACAAGTTATAATCATGGAAGCACCAGCAGATAGCGAATTAGAAATAAGTGAGTTAGAAAAAACAGTCCAGGAGCTGAAAGATCTTGTCGCTAATCCCGAAAAGCATGGGATTTTTGATGATTTAGGAAAAAATAATTTAAAAGAAAAGCTAAGAGTTGCTGAAGAAGAACTCGCTGTTAAAACTTTAGAAAATTTATAATGGCTCTGTATACAGGCAAAGGAGATGGGGGAACAACCAAAACTATCGATACTCCAGAAAGAATATCAAAAAGTTCAACTACTCCAGAAGCTCTCGGCAACCTCGACGAACTCAATTCTTTTTTAGGGTTAGTAAAAGTTAAATCTAAGGAATCAGGATTTGAAATTAGTGGAAAAAAGTTTGAAGATATAATAGAAGAAATACAGCAAAATATTTTTACTATCTCTGCAGGTCTTGCGGGATCAGAAAAGTTGATCGGTGAGGAAAAAATAAAAGAAATCGAAGATATAATAGCTGAGGCAGAAAAAGAGTTGTTGCCGATTACAAAGTTTACAATTGCAGGGGGAACAGAGTTATCAAGTTTGTTTGATTTTGCTCGGACACTTGCTAGACGTGGGGAGAGAAGGGTCGTTGCTGTAAATGAAGAAAAAGGAAATGTACCAGCAGAAACTCTTAAATATTTAAACAGGTTGTCGAGTATTTTATTTGCTCTGGCTCGACTAAGTAACCTAAGGTCTGGTATAAATGAGAGCGCTCCGAGCTATAATTAGCAGGGAAATAATGGTGGCTATAGTTTAGTGGTAAAACTCCGGTTTGTGGAACCGGTATCGAGAGTTCGATTCTCTCTAGCCACCCAAAGTTAAAATCAGTGACACATCGGGAACCGACTATTGACAATAGATAATTTTATGATATTTTTTGAATAGAACGTTAAGTTGATTTGATACATAGATCAAATCGAAAGTCTAGATTTTACTTAAAGGAGAGTGAGGCCATGATGATTAGAGGACACGCAAGAGAGCGGATTTGCGATCGACTTCAAATGACGATAGAAGAAGTCGAAGCGCTTCTCGAACAGAATCTTTATGTGCTACTTGGATATGAAGACTCAAGCTCCAAAGCACATAAACTATTTTTTAGTACAATAGATTCAAACTGGTTTGTGGCGGTGGAAGATGAAGCAGACGGGCACGTTATAACAATTTTACCCGCCGCATATCACAATCGGTGGAAGATTTCGCCCGAAGCTCTCCGCAACGCTCGCGTTCTTATTGAAGGCGAGAGATTGGTCGAGAGGGCTATACTCGAGGAAAGTCACGATACTCGGAACACTGCATATTTTCGATTTTCAGCTACTTTTATAGATTCGAGTAAGGTGAGAAGAACGATAAAATTGGGCACCATTCCTCGAGTTAATAATGTCTCTGTTTATCGAGTTGTTGAGGATAAAGAAGTTTTGGTCATAGTAGGGGAATGGATAAGTAATGTGATCAAAGCGGGTGAGAAAACGGTAGTGGTCCTTGCTCGTTTTGGTAAGAAAGCTCCAGTTGCTGTTGATCTGCGCCGCCTTGATGGGTGAGCGCAGTTTTTATTAGTATTGTCATGTCACTCATAAGAAAAGATAAATTTTTAAATAACGCGTACAATATTAATATTGACTTAAATCAAAATTTTGGTATAATATATTAAGATTTGAATGGGAGTATTGTGCCTTACGACAAAGCTAGATTTCAAGGTGACAAAAGTAGGGCGTGGATGAAAACCAAGCCCTACTTAAAGAGAGGATTACTATCTCCCTGGAATGCAGCTACGGACCCAAAAACAAATGGTGCCAAGGAGATGGTGCGCTGGCTTAAAATGTGGGGACACGCTTTCCTTTTTATATTTAAATTCGCATTCTACGGATTGAGGCTATGGATAAACAAGTAGAAATAAAGCAATCGCCGATGATTAAATCATCGGCGATTTTCTGTTTTGAAAGGAGACATGTGGCTAAACGTTTAGATATAATTAGATATATATCAATAATTAAATCCATCATGAAAATGAAACTTATAGTTACTGTACTCTCACTTTTTTTATTAGCTCCGAGTGTAATTCTCGCCCTCCAAGATAATAAGGTCGATCCAGGCGCAATCAGTGTGGATGATGGATATAAAGTTGAAGCAATTATTACAGGGCTTAGCGTGCCAACTACGGCAATATTTGATGGAGAGGATTTAATCATCGCTGAATCTGGATTTAAAAATGCAGCAAATCCAAGGGTTTTAAAAATTACAAAAACGGGTGAAGTGACCGTGCTAGTTGAAACGGGTCTGGAAACACCTGTCACGGGGCTTTTAGTAGACGAGGGCATTTTATATATTTCTCATAAAGGGAAGATTTCTCGATTAGAAAAAGATGGAAAAATGACGGATATAATTACAGGACTACCATCTGAAGGTGATCATCAAAACAATAATATTGCTCTTGGTGGTGATGGTCGAATATATGTGGGTCAAGGTACAGTTACTAATTCGGGTGTTATTGGAGAAGATAATTATATTTTTGGCTGGCTAGAAAAGAATCCAAATATTCATGACATACCTTGTTTCGATATAACTTTAACTGGGAAAAATTATGAGACGGATAATCCTCTGACAGAAGCTGATGATAAAGTGCTTACGGGTGCATATAAACCTTTCGGTACACCATCGACTGAGGGAGAGATAATAAAAGGCGAAACAAAATGTAACGGATCTATTCTCAGTTTTAATAAAGATGGTTCAGATTTAAAAGTTGTAGCATCAGGACTTCGAAACCCTTTTGGTTTAGAGTTTGATGCAGCAGGCAAACTATGGGCAACATTTCATGGAGCCGATGTTAGAGGTAGCCGAAATATATTTAACGATGCAGACTACTTGGTGGAAATTAAGGAAGGGGCCTGGTACGGATGGCCTGATTTTTTTGAAGGAAAACCAGTAACTGACTCAAGATTTAAAGGCCCAAGTAACGAGCAGCCAACATTTTTATTGAAAACGCATCCTAAGCTTGCATTGCCTTTTGCAACTTTCGATTCTCATACCGCAACTAACGGGTTAACCTTTTCAAAATCAGATCAGTTTGGTTTTAATGGAGATGCTTTTATAGCTACCTTTGGCACCTTTGCCCCCATTACAAGTGGTCTAAATGTAGAACTTTCCGGGTTTAGTGTCCTTAGGGTAAATATGAAAAATGGTGAGATAAATAAATTTGCCAACAACAAAATACCCGGACCATCTTACCTGAATCGTCAGGGAGGGTTCAATAGACCTTCTGATGTTGTTTTCGGACCCGACGAATCCTTATATGTAGTTGATTGGGGTGCTTCAAAACTGGGTGATAAGGGACTGGAGCTAAAACCTGAAACCGGAATCGTTTGGAGGATTTATAACACTTCGACCCAAGTACCTAGGTCTTTAAACGGCCCTATAGTCGTAGAAGCATCACCCACACTTGATAATGATAGGGAACCAGAAGTTAAAAATTCTTCAGAAATTTACAAAATGATTTTAGTAAGATTTTGGCCACTAGTCGCCTTAATATTTATCATCGCTCTGATAATCTGGATTAAAAAAAGAAAATAAACAAAGTAAGGCTGTCTGGAATAATAACTATTTAAACTGTTATAATTCAGTCATGAAAAAAACAGCACTAATAATATTAGGAATAATAGTTCTATTGGGTGGAAGTATATATTTCTCTAAAAACCTACAAAGCAATGACCCGAATGTGCTTTCAAGGAATGGATTACACTGGCATGCCAATCTAGAGATATTTTCGAAGGGTGAAAAACAGGAAATCCCTACAAACATTGGAGTTGGCGCAAGTAACGCAGGCAAACCAACATTTGAAAGCGGGATGCAAATGACGGCAATACATACCCATGAGACCGATGGCACAATACACATGGAGTTTAGCGGTCTAGTAAAAAAAGAAGATACAAAGCTTGGAAATTTATTTGAAATTTGGAATAAAGATTTTAAATCATTTGGAGAAAATATAACTATGAGTGTAAACGATGCCACTAGTACTGAGTATGAAAGTTATGAAATGAAAGACGGGGACAGGATCGTCCTTAAGTACGAATAAATTTCGATAAATAACGCTTAATTAAAAGATCTAGACAACTCCGGAGCTTCCCAGATAATAGGCTATATGGAAATACTTTTTACTTATCTAAAAAAATACTGGCAACTGTCTGTTTTGGTGCTTATCTTAGCTGCTATAAATCAGATTTTTTCCTTGCTGGACCCTTATATTTTCAGGCTTGTTATAGATAATTATGCAACTAAGTTTGACGAATATACTTTACGGGAGTTTCTAAGGGGGGTTTCATATCTCTTGCTACTTGCGGTAGGGGTGGCGTTTGTATCTCGGGTTGCCAAAAATTTTCAAGACTATTATCTGAATACTATTACCCAGAGAATTGGCGCTGAACTATACGCTGACGGAGTCAAGCACTCACTTAACCTTCCATATCAGATTTTTGAAGATCAAAGGAGTGGAGAAACATTAAATATATTGCAAAAAACTAGAACCGATGTAGAGCGGCTTTTGGTTTCTGCAATTAACATTACTTTTATATCTCTTGTGGGATTTATATTTGTAACAATTTATGCTGCTTCTTTATATTGGGGTGTGGCACTGGCATACGGACTAACCATTCCTATTATAGGCAGTATCAGTTATTTTCTAAGCAATAAAGTTAAAGTAATTCAGCAACAAATAGTTAAAGAAACGGCAGTTTTGGCTGGCTCTACTACAGAGTCACTCCGAAATATTGAGTTGGTGAAAAGCTTGGGGCTAGCAGATCAAGAAATTGGTCGCCTTAACACCACCACCAATAAAATACTTGGTTTAGAATTAAAAAAACTGCGTTTCGTTAGAAGCATCAGTTTTGTTCAAGGAACATTGATAAATCTTTTACGGACCATAATACTCCTGTTTATGTTAGGTCTGGTGTTTTTAAGAGTAATTACTTTTGGTGAATTTTTCTCACTCTTTGTTTATTCTTTTTTTGTATTTGGACCACTTCAAGAAATAGGGGTAGTTATAAACAGTTACAGAGAAGCGCAGGTATCACTTAAAAGATATACAGATATTTTGGCAATTCCCGTTGAACCTATTCCAAACGATGCACAACCCCTTTCTAGAGTAGAGACTTTAGAGTTTAGAAATGTATCTTTTTCATATAAAAATGCAAAAGTTACAGCCGTAGAAAACCTTTCTTTTGAGATTAAAAAGGGCGAAACCGTGGCTTTTGTCGGCCCTTCCGGTTCAGGAAAAACAAGCGTGGTAAAACTTTTGGTAGGACTCTATCAGCCAACATCAGGCACCATTTTATATAACGATATATCGGGCAGTAAGATAGATCTAAGAGACCTACGCTCTCAAATTGGATTTGTTACTCAGGACACACAACTTTTTGCAGGTACAATTCGCGAAAATCTTTTGTTTGTAAACCCAAACGCAACAGATGAAGAATGTTTAGACGTGCTCCATAAAAGTGCATGTGATTCATTGCTAGCACGAGCCGACAATGGTTTAGATACAGTTATTGGAGAGGGGGGAGTAAAAATATCAGGTGGGGAGAAACAAAGACTCTCTATTGCGAGGGCCCTTTTGAGAAAACCAACTATACTCGTATTTGATGAAGCTACATCGTCCTTAGACTCTCTAACTGAAGAGGAGATAACAAAAACTGTCAGAAGCGTTACGGCTTCTAAAAACCATTTGGCTATTCTAGTAGCACATAGACTTTCTACCATTATGCATGCAGATAAAATAAATGTACTTGAAAAAGGCATCCTCGCAGAAACAGGGACTCATAGCGAACTTTTGGAAAAAAAAGGTCTATATTACGCGATGTGGAGACAGCAAATTGGAGAACGGGTCTAATAAGATATATTATTAAAATATGAAATCACCAGAAGACATAGGGTTTCCTCCAGATGGACTAGGTTCGCATGGTAGATACGAATCGGCGGATGTAGATATCGGAGCACTAAAAGTTTATTTGGAGTCCACTAAATTTGAGAATGAAAAAGACGTCGTTGATATTTTGACTGCAAAATATAATATGCATCGACAAAAAAATATGGGCGAAATTGAGGGTAATATGACTGGCATATTTGATGTAAGTAAGGCCAGACATCTAATGGAATTAGGAGTGCCTAATGTAGATATTCCCTGGGAGCCTTTATCTGGAAGATATCCAAAATTAGTCTTAGCAGAGAAAATAAAAACAATAGAAGGTGAAACTTTCCATTTAAATATATTCCAAATTTATAATAGAAACGATGAATTTCGGTATGAGTATGTTTTGGACAAGATTACCACATAAAAAATTGAAGTGAAAATGCAGATTTGACATCTTACGAAGAGTGTGATAATTTCCTCTTAGAACTAAATTGTTATTACCTGTTTCAAGGAGAAGAGATGGATTTGAAGGGAAACGATAGTGGAACTCTACCGCTGAATCGGATAAGAGTTCCGGAAGAACCAAAGTACAGAGTTATCGAGCCATTGCCCTTTACGCCTGAACAGACCGCCCAAGTAAAGAAATACATACGGTTTATCCTGAAACTGTTGCAAGACTATGGGACCATCATAGCTGACGACGTTTGTATCTTGATGGGATTTGGCGGATTTACTTTCCAATCTTCTGTTATCAGGGAGGAGGGAAAGTCTGCAAAGACTGAGATAAGCATCTGGTACCATCCGCAGAGGAAGGAACCGATGCCGGGCTCCCAGAGCGTGTCTGTTGCTGACATTTCATTTGATGGTGAAATGTATAGTAATCAGGAGTGGAAGAGGGGAAAAGAATTCCAAGTACACGAGGGATGGCAAAAGGAATTAAAAGGTCTAATTGCCAATCAGCTCGGTGCAGTAAAGGACTATGAAAACGGCGGACACATCCCGTCTGCCCCAATCCAAATCGCCAGAAATAGTGAAGCGGAAGAAGCCGAAAGGGTACAGAGAGGAAAGGAATTTCGAAGTCGCATAACATCTCCCCTTACCTTAGTTTCATCAAAGGCTGCGAAGAGCGCCTAGCATCTCAGAAGATTTTCACACGACACTTGAATACAGGTGTCGTTTTTTATTAGAAACAATTTATGCCCGTAGCTGATATGTTGATATAATATAAATATGATTATTTGGAACCGTGTGACAACTTATTCAAAATTCTTAGCTGTAATTTTCTTCATTGGGATTTTACCTGCTTGGACTTTTTATTTAGGGACACAATATCAAAAAACAATTGATACATTTTCTGATGCAACAGTTCAAAATTTTATTATAAATAAAAAAGATAATGTTTCAGTTACTACGAGCACATCCACCCCTATAAAAGATCAAATTAAAATCAATTCTGGTATTAGAGGAACTGTAACCATCGGTCCAACTTGCCCAGTTGAAAGAAACCCTCCCGATCCAAATTGTGCAGATAAGCCCTATAACCCAACCCTTTCTGTTTCAAGCAAAGCAACTGGCATAGCTAAAACATTTAAAGTAACTTCAAATGGAAAATTTGAAATTGCCTTAGTCCCGGGAATTTATGTAATTAAAAATACAGGCGAAGCAATTTTACCCAGGATGAGCGATGTTGAGGTTTCTGTCTCAAACAATACTTATACGGACGTAAATATTGAGTTTGATAGCGGTATCCGATAAGAAATATAAAAAGATTAAATGTAGGCATGGAACCTTTGGCTCACAAGCAAGACCGAAGATTTTGAAGTTACTTTTTAAGTAAAAATCTAAACAATTTTTTGCTCCAAATTTCTCCAGCATAGTCAACACCAACTCTAGGAGTTTTAAAAATCCCTTTAGGAGAAATGGTCTCTCCTTCTTCAATCCACAAACCTGTTTTTAATCCAAGCATTTTTCCATTAAGATTTTTATCTATTTTAAATTGTTTTGCTACCCGACCTGGCCCGGTGGTCGAAGCGGTTGATCTGATTAAGATAGCCGATGGAAAATTTTCTCCTTCAGTAACTATATTTAACATGTTATGCAAGCCGTAAATAAGATAAACATAAATTGCTCCTCCTTTTGAGTACATAACTTCAGTTCTTCTGGTCCTACCTTTTGCAGAATGGCTCGCCAAATCATGTGGGCCAATATAAGCTTCCGTTTCTGTGATCATTTCTCTAATAATATTTCCATCGATAGATCTCACCAAGTGTTTGCCAATAAGATCTTTTGCAATAACTAGAGTTTTTCTTTGGAAAAAAATTAAGGGTAATTTTTTCATACGGCTATCTTAACTTTTATCTGTTTATATTTTTCTTGACGTTTGCTAATACTTTTGATTAAATATTATTTGTGGATAAACCAGTCCACAAGCTGTACAAACCACCAAGAGGCACGAGCCATGTTACAAGAAGTAACGCGGGTAGGAGAGAGCACGCTGGATCCAGATTCCCAGGATTTCAACACCCGTTTAAACGAGCACATGCTCACAATTGCCGTTCTAAACGGCGGGATTGTGAAGTCACGAAATGTGCCCAGAGATCCTGATGAAAAGATTCGGTATATGAATCGAATCCGAAGTGAACTCATGATTGAGTGCAAGCTCACTCGAGTTCAGGTCGGACACCTGACTCATCTTTACCGAAACCAAAATCCCTGTGCTGCCAAGAGGGAACTCACGGCGCATCTCACGGGTCAGAAGGTAGAGTGGTTCCCAGCGCTTACCTAGCGTAAGACAACAAAATTTACCGAGCCCCCCGATTTATCGGTGGGGCTCATCTTTTAATATAGTCTATGTGATATTGTAAGGGTGTATGAATTATCCAAACACTGTTAGAAATATAATATTTATACTAGTTTATGTTATTTCAGGACTAGCTCTACTTATCATTATTGACGGTCTTATAAGCGGTAATGAGCTTGCCCCCATAAATGTTGCAATTGGTGACCTACTCCGACCTCTTCGAAGTCCTACTCTGACTTCATTTTTCCTTAGCATCACAAACCTGGGTAGCCCTTTTATTCTTTCAATCATTTCGATGTTGATTGCCATTGTTCTCATACTTCGCCACGATACTTATGACGCACTACTCTACATCGTTTCTATTGCAATCGCCTTATTTTCATTTGTTATTCTCAAAAATAGTTTTACATTACCAAGACCTGAAGGGGGTCTAATAGGACTGAGCGGATGGAGTTTCCCAAGTGGACATGCAACTGTTGCTACAGCATTCTTTTTTGCCACCGCCTACACACTTTACGATTCATTTAAAGGTACTACTCAAAAGTTTTTACTGGTTTTTGCCTCAGTAATCGGTACTCTTTTGATATGCCTTTCACGATTATACTTGGGGGCTCATTGGGCTCTCGATGTACTTGCAGGTATAGCTCTCGGTTTTATGTGCGTAAGTTTTACAGTCCTTGTATTTAACTTTTTCATAGCTAAGAAAAGCCAGAAAATTAGACGCAAAAAAAATGTGTTACACTAAAATAAATTATTAATAATAAATACATAAAATGAATTCAGAAAGAGAATTAGAAATCAGGAGACTTATCAAAGGAGCCTCAATAGTGGTTATTATTCTTGGGGTTTTTCTCCTGGTGCAAACTATGAGTAGTTATAAAAACCTACGAGGAGCAAATCCAAGCGTAAATAGCATTTCTGTTGTTGGAGAGGGAGAGGCGTTTGGCGTTGCAGATATCGCCACTTTTTCCTTTGGTGTAACAGCGGATGCAGACAGTGTAGCAGAAGCTCAAAGAGAAGTAACAGAGAAAATGAACTCTATTTTCACAGCGCTTAAAGAATTAGGCATAGAAGAAAAGGATATTAAAACTTCTAATTATTCCGTTTATCCAAAGTATAAATTTGAAGATGTGGTGTGTAGAGGCAATATTTGCCCTCCTTCACAACAGATACCGGATGGTTATACCGTTAGCCATGACGTGACAGTAAAGGTTAGAAAAACTGACGATGCTGGAAAAGTTCTTTCTATGGTTGGTGATAAGGGTGTAACTAATGTATCTGGACTTACATTTATAACTGATGACCGAACAGCTCTTCAAAACGAAGCAAGGGCAATGGCAATAGAGGATGCCAAAGAACAGGCAAAAATTTTAGCCAAAAGCCTTGGTGTTAGATTGGGAGATGTTATTACTTATTACGACAATAATAATCCGGGCGGATATCCAATGCCAATGTATGCAGGGAAAGAAGCTATGGCTCAAGACGCTGGTAATACGGTGAGTATATCACTCGGTGAAAACCAAGTTGTATCTAACGTCACCGTTGTTTACGAAATCAGATAAATGAGGAAGTTGACATTAAAGAAAAGATTGTAGTATAATCTAAAAAGCGCCACGGAGGCGTTTTTTAGTAGAATTTTATAAATTCGCAAGGAAAAGAAGTTTTAAGAATCAATAAATTCTTAAAGAATATCTCAACACACGCGACTCTATAAAAATAACAAGAAACCATGTCTCAATTTGTCGATTATATTAAAGATACAAGAGGGGAACTCCAACATGTAACCTGGCCAACAAAAAAGCAGGCTATAGCTTTTACGATTCTAGTTATAGTCATTTCTTTAGCCGTAGCGTCATTTCTAGGGTTTTTTGATTACATTCTTTCACTTATTATTCAAAAATTTGTTCTCTAAAGTTTATATTACATGGCAAAACAAATTATTTCTGAAGGTAGAAATTGGTATGTAATCCATACCTACGCTGGATACGAAAACGCCGTTATGAGAAATCTCAAACAGCGCATCGAATCTCTAGGTATGGAAGCCAAGATATTTAATGTTATTGTTCCTACAGAAAAGAAAATAAAAATTAAAGCAGGAAAAAGAATAGAAGAGGAAGAAAAAATCTACCCCGGTTATATTTTAGTGGATATGATTGTTACTGACGATTCTTGGTATGTAGTTCGAAACACCCCTAGAGTAACAGGTTTTGTTGGTTCAGGAGTCTATCCAGTACCCATAGATAAATCTGAGGTGGATCATTTATTTAGCCGAATGAACGCTGATAAAGTTACACATACTATAAACCTTTCAGTAGATGAGGCGGTTATGATCGTAGACGGACCATTTAAGGATCTTGAAGCTAAGGTTAACGAGGTAGACGAGGAGCGAGGCAAAGTAAAGGTGCTTGTTTCTATGTTTGGACGAGAAACTCCGGTGGAACTCGACTTCTTGCAAGTTAAAAAGATGTAAGGTACTCTAGCAAAACAAAACCATGGCAAAAAAAATTACAAAAGTATTAAAGCTTCAAATTCCAGGGGGGAAAGCAGTTCCAGGTCAGCAACTGGGACCTGTTCTTGGAGGTGCCGGTATTCAAATTGGTGAATTTGTAAAGAGATTTAACGATGAAACTAAAGACAGGGTAGGAGAAGTTGTTCCTACTATTGTGAATGTTTACGAAGACCGTACATACCTACTTATATATAAAACAGAACCAGCGGCTAACCTCATTTTGAAAGCGATCGGTAAAGAAAAAGGTTCTGGTAAAAACTCAACTTCAAAAGTTGGAATAATCTCAAAGGCTCAGATCAAAGAAATCGCAGAAAAGAAAATGGCGGATTTAAATGCTAACGACATTGATGGAGCAATGAAAATTATCTCTGGGACTGCAAGATCGATGGGGGTGGATGTGAAATAATAAACATCTACCGGCCGGAGGCTGTCGAAACGAGGCGGGCTCGCGCAACTTTTCACCAGAAAAGTATGCGTGAGTGGATGTGAAGTAAGCACATAAGGAAGCTTTAAATATTTATAAAACCTCGCATCTGCGGGGTTTTGACTTTTACTTCTAAAAAAGTAAGCTGATTGAAGACAAAAATTGGAGTATCATTGGCAAATATTTATGTGGGATGTGCTCT
The DNA here is from genome assembly GCA_030855685.1 of bacterium. Classification (GTDB taxonomy): domain Bacteria; phylum Patescibacteriota; class Minisyncoccia; order Phycocordibacterales; family Zambryskibacteraceae; genus JAIFWN01. The sequence continues at coordinate 14,201 of JALYQT010000029.1, forward strand.
CACAAACAGAGATGAAAACCTGCAAAGAGAAGTAAGGCTTTGTAAACAGGCAATTGGCCGGAAAGGGAACACTGTTTTAGAGTTTGTAACTGATCCTCGGGCAACGCCTGAAGATGTCTATCGAAATGATATATTCGGCTGCGTCGCGAAAAGCGATTTTCTAATTTGCTTTACCGACGGAAGCTCAACAGGCTTGGGGATCGAGATAGGAGCTGCCCTCTATAGATATCAAAAGCCAATTTTAGCTGTCTGTCGCTGGGAAAATCAAAACAAAGTTTCAAGACTGGTGCGGGGAATATCTGCAGAATTTTCTCGCCAAAGTTTTGATTTTCAACCCTATAGACATTTGAATTGGGTTTGGGATCTTTTCTTGCCAGATTTTTTGGAAGGAATAAAAGATCCGACCCAGCAACAGTTGGATCTTTGCTTGAATCAGCCAGTATAAAAAAGCCCCGCAAGATAGTTAGGTAACTATCTTGCGGGGTGTTTTGTTATTCCTTCATCACGATGTCGTGCTGACCTCGTTTTACATCGAAGCGATCAGGCTCTTGGTCAAGATGAATTTTTAATCCGTATTCTTCAAATTCACGACTTAGGAAATCAGCCATTTGAAAAGCGCGTTTCCTTAGTGTGGGATGTACAAATCGAGTTGCTCGAAGTTCAACGAGATATATCAGAGCAGGTAGATTCCCTACAATCTCACATTCTGTTCGATAACCCATTGCCACATAGTACTGTTTTTCCTCAGGACTAGCTTTAAGATTCTTGATCTCATGTTCCTGTCTATCAAGGAGACTCTTGGCTTCATCGCGAAGACCACTGGGCAGTTCCTCAAGGTACCACGGTTCAAATCCAGCCCTGGTATCAAGAAGTGGCATGCGCTGATTGATTGCCCTGTGGCGTTGGAGATCCCGGAAGGAGGCAAAATCCAATAAGAAATTGAATTCCACGGTTCCACAAGAAGCAAGTTCCTTTGGTAAATCCGTCTTTGCGGGCCTGTTGGCTAAAATTTCAGCATACAAATCAAGCCTGTGGAGATTGATATTATCTGCATCGGCAGTAAACCCAGGGTCCTTAAGGAAACGGAAGTAATATCGATTCCGCATCCAGTTCTCATTGAATGATTCTGTTGCCTCGTATCGTTTTGGTTCAATGCGATCTTTGTGACTAAACGATCCGGGGTATCTTTCAATTAGAGCATCCTCGACCGCCAAAGCAATTTCACGCACCTCTTCGAGAGAATGGTGTCTCAGACGCATTAACTCATCAGCAATTTGCCTAAGAGTTAAGTGGTAGGAGAACTTGGTGCTTGATCCTGCGGGCAAAAAACCGCGAAGAATATCAAAAGCTCTGGCATCAATTGCTTTCAAATATGCGGCTTCATCTTTGTCTTCCTCTCCATTAAAAGGAAAACGCCGTGTGAGGTCATGAACCAAATCTTCCTTAGCACCGAGATAAAACTCCCTCCAGCGCTCATTAATCCAGTGACCAGAGTCAGTACCGCAAGGATTTTTAAATTCTTGAGTACCAAAGTTCATATAACGAGTAGAGCCTTCCTGGCCGTTATATAACGGCCAATCCTGGAAGGCTTTAGCAACGAGCATAGATCCGCCTTCAATAAAAATAGTAATTGACCCGCAGTCGCCAATGGACTTATGACCATACCCAACGTAGGTACTGGCCATAAATTTCTCAGCACCTCGTTCGGCAACAATTTTGAGATGGTGTTCAACCCCCTTATCCGATCGGGATTGAAGCGCCTGAATCATTGCCTCTACCTCAGGTCCGATGATGGCTCCGGTATCAAGCAAAAGAATCTCAACACCACACTTGGTTGAGCGTCTAATGTGTTTAAGGTCTCCGATGTTAAGCATTTGCCGTCCTGTCGAAAGGGTTATTAATGAACTGATTTCTGGGACTCATACTATTGATATATAAAAGCTAGTCAAGCAAAGAAAAAAGCGCCTTGGGAGCGCTTCAGTATGGCCAATGGGTGGCAATAAATTTTTGAGTTTGAAGATAAGCCCTCTTCCATAAGGGAAGAGATTCCCAAGGAGCAGGAATATCTATTCGCTTATGTCCGTGTGGATCAGCGAAAGCTGCGCTTCTTGATATTGGAGGAGGAGGCTGCTTATCTCCGCCATCAATTTGAGTCTTCATTACCAAACACTCCCTACAGAAAGGGTCACTCTTATAGCAAAATAGCACTCAAATCCATGTTTGTCTAGATTTTAAATTATTGTTAAAAGCATAAGCTAGTTTAAGAAATTCACAGGAGATCTTTGTGAGGAGAGGAAAATACATAGTTCTAGATGGGCCGAACGGATCTGGTAAAGACTCCAACCTCGATGCGCTTCGTGAACTTCTTCAACCAGAATCAACTATTTTTACAAGAGAGCCCGGCGGAACTCCTCTTGCCGAAACGATTCGCGAAATGCTGCTAGATGAAAGAGGTAGAAGAATGCATCCAAACACCAGATTCGGATTGTTTACTGCGGGCCGATCTGATCTGTTTCAGGAAGTAATTATTCCATCACTTGAAAGGGGAATAAATGTAATTTCGAACCGAGACAGGGCTTCTACATTTGCGTTTCAAGTAAGAAATGACAACAGACCAGAACTATATCAGCTCTTTTATCATGTGCACGGAATTTTTTGCCAGGGTGTGATTCCGGATCTGTATGCTTATTTCGATGTAGATCCAAAAATCGCTTTCGAGCGCACTCTTAAAAGAGGGAATCGCGATCACTTTGATGAAAAAGGTTTGGAGGAAATCAGGGTGATAAGAGAGGGGTATCTCGAATATTTTCGCGAAGTATCCTCCGTGCACAATAAAACCAAAGTCAAAATTATTGATGCAAACCGACCTTTAGATATTGTTAAGGAAGAATTTGTGCGAATAATTTTAGAAGAACTCAAATCCTGAACGAAAGTTTAGGATTTTTTCTTTATATCGCGATCATTATAAAGTTTTGGTAGCATATCGGTCGGTTTCCAATTTTTCTTCATTTCTTTTATTCCAGTCGCGCTTTGATATTTACCGCTTTTTGTATAATCCTTATTTAAAATTTCTCCAGTTTCAAAAAATATAATTTGAGCTATACGCCTTCCAACTACAAGGGGAATTGCATAGTGGCTTGAGTTGTTGGTTATCTCCATTGTCCAGCGATTGGTATAGCCTACATCACCCCATCCGGCGCATTTACAAACCTCAATAAAATTTCTTCCCATACTAGAACGAGCTTTCATCATAGTGGTTATGTGATCCTTTCCACCTATGAATTCTTCTGTATGAGCAAGTATTGTTTCTCCGGGTTCAAGTAATATTATTTTGTCATTGGGCATTATTCCAACGTAATCAAATTTAACGCTTTCCAAGACATCTTTAGCACCCAGTGCTTTTTCTGGACTGGTACCCCAGACCCGATCGGTATGTTTTTTATTATAAATATTATAAATGTTATATAAATATTTCGGTCTTTTTTCTCTAAAATAATATTCACCAAGAGTCACATCATAGCTAGACGTAGCAAGGTTTTCTTTTTTAAAAGGTTCAATCAAGATATCACCCCGCTTCATTTCTTCTAGAATTCTTTTATCAGATAATGCCATGTGGCTATTATACAAATCCAGCAAGAGTTTAGCTAGAAATTATAAATTTAGATATTTTCAGGTATTATGAGGCTCATTATGAGGGACAAGGAAATCAAAGATTTAATAAATAAAGAGAGGATAAGACAGAAGAAAACAATAAACCTTATTGCATCTGAGAATTATGTTTCAAAAGATGTTTTAGAGGCACTCGGTTCAGAACTAACAAATAAATACGCCGAAGGTTATGCCGGCGCTCGCTATTATGGCGGGAATGAGATTTCGGACCAAATAGAAAATATAGCAAAATCTCGCGCCCTAAAATTATTTGGACTCTCAAAAAATAAATGGGCTGTAAATGTTCAAGCGCTTTCGGGCTCACCTGCAAACCTTGCCGTACTGCTTGCTCTCGTGCCTGTCGGTGGAAAAATTATGGGAATGAAACTTGAAGACGGCGGACACTTAACTCATGGTCATAAAGTTTCTGCAACCGGGAAAATTTGGAAACAAGTTCCTTTTGGAGTAGATAAAAATACAGAAATGATTGACTACTCAAACCTTTTAAAAATCGCAAAAGTTGAAAAACCGCACTTGATAATTGCTGGATTTACCGCATATCCACACAAAATTGATTTTAAAAAATTTAGAGAGATAGCAGATAGCTGTGGGGCTTACTTAATGGTTGATATGTCTCATGTGGCGGGTCTGGTAGCAGGAAAAGTTTATCCATCACCGTTTCCGCATGCTGACGTAGTCACCACCACAACACACAAAACTCTTCGTGGCCCAAGGAGCGCTTTAATTTTTTCAAAAATAGAGGGGAGGGATATTCCTAAACTAATTGATAAAGCTATTTTTCCGGGCCTTCAAGGCGGACCACACCTAAATCAAATTGCAGCAGTTGCGGTGGCGCTCAAAGAAGCTATGACTCCCGACTTCAAAGTCTATGCTAAGCAAGTTGCTAAAAACACCAAAGTCTTAGCATCAGAATTAGAAAATTTAGGCTGGAGATTAATCTCCGGTGGTACAGATACGCACTTGATACTCGTAGATACCTGGATGAATGGAAATGGAATTGGAGGCAAGGGAGCAAGTGAAAGATTAGAAAAGGCTGGTATTATTGTAAATAAGAATACAATTCCAGGAGAAACAAGAAGCGCTATTGATCCTTCGGGAATTAGACTTGGGACCGCGTCCGAAACCACAAGAGGAAAGAAGGAAAAAGATATGATAAAAATAGCTCACAAAATAAATAAAACACTTAGGGATAAATAAAATGCCAAGGGAGAAAATACTTAATTTAATACAAAGCTATATAAAAAATCTGGACTTAGAACCAGGGGAATTTGTGCTTGAGCACCCAACTGAAATGACTTTCGGTGATTATACAACCAACGCTGCTTTAGTTTATGCAAAAAAACTAAATGAAAATTCAAAACTTTTTGCAGAAAAAATTAAAAAATATATAGAAGAAAATTTGCCTGACGAAGTAGAGAAAATTGAAATAGCTGGCCCGGGGTTTATAAATTTTTATTTAACAAAAGAATTTTTCAAAAAAAGTTTAGGAGAGATCATAGAAGAAGGGAATAAATACGGCAAGAATAGAAATTTAGCAGGGCAGAAAATAATGGTCGAGTATACAGATCCGAATATTTTAAAGCCCTTCCATATCGGACATCTCATGAGCAATGCAATCGGAGAATCCGTATCAAGAATTATGGAGTGGAATGGAGCAGAAGTTATAAGGGTAAATTACTATAGTGATAGTGGCCTTAATATTGCAAAGGCCGTTTGGGGAATGAAAGAGAGCTTAAAAAAAATGCCTGAAGAAAATGCATCAGCAATCGAAAAGGCAAAATTTCTAGGTGAGTCCTATGCATACGGAGTTTTTAAATCTGGTGAAAACGAAGAAATAGAAAAAGAAGTTAGAGAAATAAATATAAAAATATTTCAAAGAACCGATAATGAGATTAATAAGCTTTACGATATAGGAAAAAGATGGAGTCTTGAACATTTTAACGAGTTATATGAGAAGCTCGGAAGTACTTTCGATCTTGCAATAGGAGAGAGTGAAGTGGCAGATGAGGGAAAGAAAATAGTTCTAGAGTTTTTGGAGAATGGTGTTTTTGAAAAGAGTGATGGAGCGGTTGTCTTTCATGGAGAAAAATATAATTCTAAACTTCACACAAGAGTATTTATAAACAAAGAAAACTTGCCAACATACGAATCAAAAGAACTTGGGTTAACAAAAAGGAAATTTGAAAAATATGATCTCGATCAGTCGATTGTTATTACTGCAAATGAACAAAACGATTATTTTAAAGTTGTATTAGAGGCCATAAAACAGATTGATAAGGGATATGCTGATAAAACAAAGCATCTTTCCCATGGACTATTGCGCCTAACAACAGGCAAAATGAGTTCAAGAACTGGAAATGTAATTACTGCAGTAGAGTTAATTGATCAGGTGAAGAGCTCAATACAAGCAAAAGGAGATATAGCCCAAGGAGAGATAGCGATTGGAGCCATTAAATATATGATACTCAGACAATCTATCGGCCACGATATCATTTTTGATTTTGATAAATCAGTTTCGGTCGAAGGGGACTCAGGTCCCTATTTACAATATGCATTTGCAAGAACAAATTCACTTTTGGAAAAAGCAGAAAGAAAGGGAAATGTAGATGGTTTGCGTCAAAATACGCACGAAATAGAAAAACTTTTATATAGATTCCCGGAAGTTATAGTAACAAGCATGAATGAATTGGCACCGAATCATATTCTGACTTATTTAACAGAACTCTCTGGAAGTTTTAATAACTTTTATGCGGAAGAAAAAATTATAAGCGATGAGCCAGAATCTGAATACCGTTTAGCTATAGTTGAAGCCTTTAATATTGTTCTAAAAAACGGTTTAGATGTTTTGGGCATTCCAGCTCCAGAAAGAATGTAATTTTGTTGACAAATAAATCGATTAGGAGCATAAATATTTTAGACGCACAAAAATGGAGGTCAAATGCAAGTTGGAGAAAATCCATTTGTTCTGAGGACCAAAATCGAAATGCCTGCTGTTGTCAATTTCAAACCCGAAGAATGTTTTCAGGAGGAAAACGATTTCGGGCTTAGGATGATCATTACAGGAAGGTTCTTTGAAAACTTTCTTCGAAATCCAGAGCCCAGAACATTTCTGCCACCCTGTGAGATCAGGGCCATGCAACCTTCAATTGACGCACCACTCGACGCCAACATAATTTTTTATCTTGGTCGTCAGTGTGGATTCCAACTGGCCCATCTCTTTCATATTTTGGTTAACGAGCCAAAAAAGGAAGAGAGGATACTTCTCAAAGAAGCTGCAAGTTTTTTCTTTTTGCCAACACCGCGCGGCAATAGACGAGCTTACGCAGTTTTTGTTCCTGAGGAGCAGCGCTGGAAACTGGGTGTAGATCGTCTTAACACTCCCTGGAAATGCAGAAGGATAGATCAGGTTTTTTCATATGGACCCGAAGCGCTACAATCGTAGCGCTTTTTCTTTGGAAATAAGGCTAAAAAGTGATACGATAGCTTTTATATGGCTCTAGATAAGGAAGTAAACAATAAATCTCCTCGTGCGGAAAAAGAGGAAAAAATATTTGAATTTTGGAAAGAAAATAATATTTTTCAAAAAACTTTGGAAAAAGATTCTCCAAGAGGCGAATTCGTATTCTACGAAGGTCCGCCAACTGCAAATGGCCGCCCGGGGATACACCACATAGCTGCCAGGTCTTTCAAAGACGCCATTCCTCGATATAAAACCATGAGAGGGTTTCATGTTGGTCGAAGAGCTGGTTGGGATACTCATGGTTTACCCGTAGAGCTAGAAGTTGAAAAAGCACTCGGATTAAAGTCAAAAAAAGATATTGAGAATTTCGGAGTTTCTAAATTTAATCAAGAATGCAAAAAAAATGTTTGGAAATATATAGATGAGTGGAAAAATCTTTCTGATCGAATGGGTTACTGGGTAGATTTTAAAAATGCTTATGTAACCTATGACAATTCATACATAGAATCAGTCTGGTCAATTGTGGCTAAAGTTAAAGAGAAAAATCTTTTGTATAAAGATTACAAAGTCGTGCCATGGTGTCCACGTTGCGGAACGGTGCTGTCTTCACATGAGTTGGCCCAAGGTTACGAAGATGTTAAAGATCTTTCTGTCTACGTTAAGTTTCGAGTTTCTGGAGAAGAAAATGCATATTTTCTCGCATGGACTACTACACCATGGACGCTTCCTGGTAACGTCGCTCTTGCAGTTGGGGAAAAAATTGATTATGTAAAAATAAAAACTGGAGACAACTTTTTTATTTTAGCTGAGTCTAGGCTCGCCATAATTAACGAAGAATATGAGGTGGTGGAGAAAATGAAAGGCAAGGATTTATTAGGATACTCCTATGAACCGCTGTATCCTTATTTAAAAAATAGTTTACCGGATACTGAAAAAGAAAAGTTAGATAAGGCTTATAAAATATATGGAGCAAACTTTGTAACCGAAGAGGATGGTACCGGAATAGTTCACACCGCAATCATGTATGGCCAGGATGACTTTATTCTTGGAACAGAAATTGGCTTACCCAAACACCACCTAGTAGATGAAACAGGCCACTTTAAGGAAGGGACAGATTTTTTATCTGGCAGATTTGTAAAAGAAGAAGAAACTTCCGTAGAGATTATAAAAGATCTAGCTCATAGAGGTCTGTTGTTTAAAAAAGAAAAACATGAGCACTCATACCCTCATTGCTGGAGATGTAAAACTCCACTCATATACTATGCTCGCGACTCTTGGTACATAAAAATGTCCTCCTTGCGCGATGAGTTGGTAAAAGAAAATAAAGAAATAAATTGGGAACCAGATTATATAAAAGAAGGTAGGTTTGGCGAATGGCTAAAAGATGTTAAAGATTGGGCAATTTCTCGAGAAAGATATTGGGGCACCCCTTTGCCTATTTGGCAAACAGAAGAAAAGGATGAGATGAGCACTGTAAGTTCAATTGAGGAAATTAGAAACAAAGTTAAAAAATCTGGAAATAAATATTTTGTTATACGCCACGGCGGAACAGAAGGTAACGCGAAAGACGTAGTAAGCTATAAAAACGAAAATAAGGATGACTTAACAACTGCCGGTAAAGCTGAGACACAAAGTGCTGGAAAAAATTTAATAGATAAAAAAATAGATTTAATAATTTCATCTCCATTTTTAAGAACTCGAGAAACAGCTGAGATAATATCTGAGACGATAGGTTTAGAAAAAAATAATATATTTTTTGATGAAAGACTAAAAGAGATTAACCCAGGTATTTATGATGGGAAACCATGGATCGATTATCATCAAAAGGTGTCTCAAGGAGGAGAAGATTGGTTTACTCGTTTTATCGAAGGCGGAGAGTCTCTGGTTGGTGTTCAGAAAAGAGTCGGGGAATTTATATATGAAATTGAAAATACTTACAAAGATAGAAATATTTTAATTGTTACGCATGGAGGTCCAGCTTGGCTTTTATATGTTGCGAGTGGATTGTTTGAGCCGCAGAACAAAGAGTATGAAATTCCGGACAAAAATGCCTTTGTAAAAGAATTTAAGCGTTTTCAAAATGCCGAAGTAAGAGAGCTTCCATTTGTGCCATTACCTCACGATGAAAATTTCTCAGTTGATCTTCATAAACCATACATTGATGATGTGGTGCTAATAAGCGATTCGGGAAAAGAGATGAGGCGCACAAAGGAGGTAATGGATGTTTGGTTTGATTCTGGGGCCATGCCATTTGCTCAAGATCCAATGAACGTTCTTTACCCTGCAGACTTTATTTCTGAGGCAATTGATCAGACCCGAGGGTGGTTTTATACACTACATGCCGTGGGTGTTCTTATGGGCCGAGGCAAGGCATTTAAAAACGTTATTTGCTTGGGGCATTTACTTGATAAAGATGGCAAAAAAATGAGTAAGTCTTTGGGAAACACAATAAATCCATGGGAAATGATCGACAAGCACGGAGTTGATCTGTTGCGTCTTTGGATGTACTCAGTAAATCAACCAGGAGAGCCTAAAAACTTTGATGAGAGAACTGTAGAAGAAATAGGAAGAAAGGTCTTTAATCTGCTTGAAAATATTTATACTTTTTACGATTTATATAGAGATAAAAATAAAGAGACAAACGATCAGCCAACCCCAACCCACCCACTTGATCTTTGGATCCTTGCTCGTCTGCATGATTTGAATATAGAGATGACAGATAAGCTCGATAACTATAAGTTACTTGAACCAGTTAGAGCGCTACGAGATTTTATCGATGATTTTTCTACTTGGTATTTAAGAAGATCTCGAGACCGAATAAAAGAAGGGGATAGAGAGGCACATCAGACTATTTATTTTGTTTTAAAAAATATTTCTAAACTCACAGCTCCGTTCGCGCCATTTTTTGCAGAGGATTTATATCAAAATCTAAAACTGCCAAGTGATCCTCAAAGTGTTCATTTGGAGGCTTGGCCACAGGTGCCCTTTGAAAACAAAGATGTCATAGAAAAAATGATCGTCGCCCGCGAGATAGTATCTGTCGCTCTAGATCTGCGTTCAAAATCAAATATTAAAATACGCCAACCCCTACAATCACTAAGGGTAAATCTTAGAGGAGCTTTTGCCGAGCTTATTAAAGAAGAAATAAATGTGAAAGAGGTAATAGATATAAATATAGAAGCGCCAGAACTAGATATTAATTTAACCCCACTCTTAATAGAGGAAGGGGAAGTTCGAGATATTATCAGAAATATTCAAGAAACTAGAAAGGAGAAAGGTCTTAAGCCCTCGGATACAATGGAGTTCAATATTCTAGAGGACAAGATCGAACTTTATGAAAAATATAAAGAGACAATAGAAAAAGCAACAAATGTTAAACTTGCCAAATGAGTTATCACGTATATACGGCAAAGGGGATTATTTTACGTGAAAGACCGCTCAAAGAAGCTGACCTTTCTTTAAAGATTCTCACCCGAGAACTTGGGCTGATTACGGCTATTGCAACAGGGCTTAGAAAAGGGAATTCAAAGAGACGCCCCCCTCTTACCGAGCTTTCTTTATCAGATGTATCGCTAGTTCGTGGAAAAAGGGATTGGAGAGTCACTAGTGCATCTCTTGAAATAAATGCCTACAATGCCTTAAAAAATAATAGAAAAATTTTATTGTCCGTAGCGCGGGCACTTTTTTTGGTAGAGAACTTGGTTCAGGGGGAAGAAAAACATCCCGAGCTCTTTAATACACTTTATGAATTTATAACTTTTGGTTTTACTGAAAATCTATCTGGGCTCGAGGAGATATTTGAAAGTATTTTAGTCGCTCGGATTTTATCTAAGCTTGGTTATCTAAGTGAAAAGGAGTTTCCTGAAATAATATTTAACGACGAAGTGACTAAAGAATTATTTGAAAAAAACATTACCCTAAATAAAAGTCTAATTTTGGCTATTAATAAAGGAATACGCGAAAGCGGACTTATAAAATAATTATACCCCTTGTGTTCGACAGCGGGTGGCGAACACTGCGCGATAGTAAGGGTCTGGAGATATAAAAAGGCCCTTTGTTTTAAATAATTACACCGCTAAATATATAAATGTTATACTTAGGTATATGAATGACGACAAGAATGATAAAAGCAAAGTCGACGCGCTTTCAGACTCTCTATACTCGCGTACAAAATACAAAGGACCAGAAGATAAAAGGAGTGTTTTGGGAGAAAGGAGTAATCTAAATGTAGATAATGATTGGAATTCACCTGATATAGATCAAATGTTACGCCAAGAACGCCGCAAGCCAGAAAAGCATTCCACACTACATAAAGTATTTTATGTAGCAGTTTTATTTTTTATATGCGCCATAGCGGTTTCTGGATATATTTTCTTAAAAGGAGGCAACTACGTTTCTTCTAAAAACGTAGAAATTACTGTATCTGGACCTGTTAACGTAAACGCTGGTGAGCCTCTAGAACTGGGAGTTACGGTGGTAAACAAAAACAATGCTGATCTAGAGTCGGCAACTCTCTATGTTCAATATCCCGAAGGTACCAGAGATTCGGAAGACTCTACAGTGCCCTTAACTCGAGCAAGAGAGGTACTTGGCGAAATAAAAGCTGGGAGAAAATCCACCTACACAATGCGCTCGATTCTTCTGGGAGAAAAAGGGGAGATTAAGCAGATAAAAATCACAATTGAATATAAAGTAAAAGGATCGAACGCAACATTCTCAAAAGAAAAACTATATGACATAGGTATAGGGAACACTCCAGTAACTCTTAATATAGATCTGCCGACCACAGTAACCTCTGGCGACACATTCAAAACAAAGCTAACCATTCTCGCTAACTCAAGCGAGATTTTAAAAAATGTAATCATAAGAGGAGAATATCCGTATGGATATAGTGTCTCGAGCTCTATTCCTGAAGTATCTCAAGGAAATAATGTGTGGCTAATAGGAGATCTTTCTCCGGGGGATAAAAAAACAATTACCATCGATGGCAAACTCACAGGTCAGGACGATGAGGAAAGAACTTTTCGATTTTATGCGGGGGTGGCATCTAGTAAAGACGTAAAGACTTTTGATACCCCCCTGACTTTTGTTTCCGAGACGTTGCCGATAAGAAGGCCGGGGTTAGGATTGGAAGTTAAAGTTAATAGTGGTAATTCTGAGTCTGCTGTTGCACCAGCTGGAAAAGTCATAACTTCTACTATTGAATACAAAAATAATCTTTCGCAAAATCTAGAGAACGTGAGAATCGAAGCTTCAATAACGGGTTCTGCATTAGATAAATCCTCAGTCAGACCACTAGGTGGGGGCTTCTATGATTCTACAACTAACAAAATAGTTTGGGATCGAACAAACTATGATCGGTTAGAAGTGCTTGCGCCGGGTGATCGCGGATTACTTTCTCTAAATTTTGCATCCCTTATGGAAGGTACGAGCACAAATCAAAATCAACAAATTAATCTAGATGTTACAATGTCAGCTACTCCCCAGGGCGGAAATTCTGCACTTAGAGTTACTGAGTCCAGAATAATAAAAATTGCATCCGAGATTGCACTGACAGGCAGATCTCTTTTCACCAGAGGTCCATTTAAAAATACTGGTCCAATGCCTCCCCAGGCTGAAAAAACAACAACCTACACGCTGGTTTTTAATGTTCGTAATACCCAAAACGATATAAGTAATGGAAAGGTTACTGCCATACTCGGATCAAACGTTAAATGGCTAGAAAAAACAAGTCCGAGCTCCGAAAATATTACTTACGACGAAAGCAGAAAAATAGTCACATGGAATATTGGAACTCTTGCGTCAGGATCGGGGTTTGATGCGGTGGGCAGGCAGGGAGTTTTTCAAGTAGCCCTTACTCCGTCCATTGGCCAAGTTGGAAGTGCTCCAGTACTTGCCTCTGAGATTGTATTTAGTGGCACCGACGCATTTACAGGTGAATCAGTATCTACAAAAACAGAAAATATCACTACCAGAATTTCAAGTGATCCAAGCTATGTGCAGGGGAATGAAAAGGTTGTTAAATAGGTCGCTCCGACGCAATGATTGAAAAACACGATAATTTTTTGATAAAAATTTATCCTTCTCGCTCAAAAAGTAAGAATAAAGTAATATAAACTTTAAATGGCAGAAAAAAACAGTGAAAAAATGGAAAACATAATCGCTCTATGTAAGAGGCGTGGTTTTGTATTTCAAGCTTCTGATATATATGGAGGCCTCGCCGGTACTTGGGATTTGGGTCCGCATGGGGCGGCGCTTGCTCATAATATTAAAGAACTCTGGTGGAAACACTTCGTTTTGAGTAAAGAGAATATGTTTGGGCTCTCTACATCTATACTTATGCCAACTCCAGTTTGGAGAGCGAGTGGTCACCTAGAAGGTTTTGCAGATCCAGTTATTGAGTGTGAAAAATGCCACCATAGGTTTCGAGCAGATCAACTATCGGATAAAAATAAATGTCCAGATTGTGAAGGAAAACTAGGAGAAGAAAAAAGCTTTAACCTGATGTTTCCTGTGAGCGTAGGAAGTGGTGATGGAAACGATGCATATTTACGAGGAGAAATCGCTCAAGGCATGTTTGTTCATTTTAAAAATGTTATTGATACAATGCACCCGACATTGCCTTTTGGCTTGGCGCAAATAGGTAAAGCTTTTAGAAATGAAATAGCTCCCCGAGACTTTCTTTTTAGAGTTCGAGAATTTGATCTAATGGAATTTGAATATTTTGTTCGAGAAAATTTCTGGGAGGAAGCATTTGAATATTGGCGAACGGAGATGTGGAAATGGATAGATATGGTAGGAATTAACAAAAATGAAGTAACAGAACTTGAAGTTGAAGCTGAGGATAGAGCACATTATTCTAAGCGCACAATAGATTTTGAATTTGAATACCCCTTTGGCAAAAAAGAATTATACGGCCTGGCTTATAGAACTGATCATGATCTAAAAGCTCATAGCAAAGAGTCTGGAATTGATTTAACCTATCTTGATCCGATAACCAATGAGAAATTCACCCCACATGTTGTGGAGCCTACTTTTGGCTTAGGTCGCACTATGCTTGCCGTGTTACTTTCTGCTTATACAGAGGATGAATTAGGGGGCGAAAAAAGAATCTATCTTAAATTTAATAAAGAAATTGCCCCAATCCGAGTTGCTGTTTTTCCACTACTTAAAAATAAACCAGAACTTGTCGGCAAAGCCCGTGAAGTTTATATGATGCTAAAGAGAGATTTTCCAAATGCCGCTTTCGATGATAACGGCAATATAGGCAAGCGATATCGCAGGCAAGATGAGATAGGCACACCCTTTTGCATAACAATTGATTTTGATACTTTGGAAAACGACACAGTAACAGTTCGCGACAGAGATACCGGTGAACAAAAGAGGGTCAATATCTCTGATTTGAAAGAAGAGCTCTCATAAGGTATCCTCAGAAGATTATGAAATACAAAAAAACCACCTTACCAAACGGGCTTCGCATCATAACTGTTCCCACAAAAGGAAATCCAGCCGTAACGGTAATGACAGTTGTAGAAACTGGCTCAGACTACGAGTCAAAAGATATCAATGGACTTTCACATTTTCTTGAGCACATGTGTTTTAAAGGAACAACAAATCGCTCCAGTGCACTAGAGATTAACAAAGAACTAGATGGATTGGGTGCCCGTACAAACGCCTTCACAGGAGAAGAGTTAACTGGATACTATGCAAAAGCAGAAAAAAAGCATTTTAAGAAAATATTAGATGTGATATCTGATTTGTATTTGAATCCAACTTTTCCAAGCGTAGAGCTTGAAAAGGAAAAAGGGGTAATTCTTCAAGAAATGAGTATGTATGAAGATTTGCCTCAGCATAAGGTATCTGAAATTTATAAAGAACTAATGTATGGAGATAGTGCATACGGCAGAACGATTTTAGGATTATCTGAAAATATTAAAGGATTTAAAAGAGAAGATTTTGTCACATATAGAGAAAAACATTATGTTGCAAAGGCAACCGTGGTTATAGTAGCAGGGGATTTAAAAGAGAAAGCAATAATTGCAGAAATTAATAAAAGATTTAAAAATATTTCTACTCAAAAAAAACATTTGAGAGAAAAATTCAAAGAATCACAATCTTCTCCAAATCTTTCAATTCATCATAAAAAAACTGATCAAACTCATATAGTTATGGGCTTTAGGGCTTTTTCAGCCAAAGATAAAAGAAATACAACAATGGCTGTGGCGGCATCAGTCTTGGGTCGAGGAATGTCTTCAAGACTTTTTCAAAAATTAAGAGAAGAAATGGGCGTGTGCTATTACGTGCGTAGCGGAGTGGATGATTATAGTAACCGTGGATCATTTGTGATATCTACAGGTGTTGATAAAAAAAGAACTGAAGAAGTAATAAAAGTTCTACTTGAAGAATGTAAAAAATTAAAAAATGAATTAGTTTCAAGTGAAGAATTACAAAAAACAAAGGACTATATAATCGGTAATCTTTACATGGGTTTAGAAACCACTGATTCATTAGCAGATTTTTATGTCGGGCAAGAGATAATTCAAGGCAAAATAAAAACTCCTCAAGAAATTGAAAAGGCTATCCGCAAGATAACAACCAAGGACATTCAAAAAGTAGCTAAAGAAATCTTTCAAAACAAAAACCTAAACCTAGCTATCGTGGGCGAGATAAAAGATGAAAAGAAAATAAAGTCAGCTCTCTCCCTATAAATTGATTTTACAGCGCCTTATAGCGCTTGGATTGGCCTAGTGTTATGATAAAAACATGGCAGAACCTATGGAAAGGCGCAAAGAAGCAGATAGCATTAAAATGAGCATTACGGCAGGCAGTTGGGTAAGGGGAATTGCTGTGGTTGCTCTCGCCCTAGCTCTTTTTACAATTCGTGACATTATCCTAATTATTCTTACTGCTATTGTTATAGCATCTGCAGTTGAACCCGCTGCACTTTGGGCAAAAAGATATAGCATTCCTAGAATTCCTACCATACTGGCAGTATATGTTACTCTGGCTTTGATTTTCGTAGGATTATTTTACTTCCTATTTATTCCACTCTTAGGAGAAACATCAAATTTTATAGCCTCATTTCCTCAGTATTCAAACGCGCTTATTACAGATATAGGCGCCCAAAGTGAAGGTGGATTACTAAAAACCATATCCAACTCAGTTTCAGTAGAAGAAATAGTAAATAAATTAAATTCTACAGTAGGCTCATTTTCAAAAGGAGTATTTTCAAGTGTCTCTATTATATTTGGAGGAGCTATAAGCTTCTTGTTGATTGTTATTCTCTCATTCTATCTTGCTGTTCAAGAAGACGGGGTGGGGAAATTTTTAAAGGCAATTGTTCCTTGGAAGCAAGAAAAATATATACTTGGACTTTGGGAGCGCTCTAAAACAAAGATTGGTCTTTGGATGCAGGGGCAATTACTTCTTGCCGCAATTATTTTCGTACTAGTATATCTCGGACTGCTACTCTTGGGTATCGAGAATGCTTTACTCCTAGCCGTCCTAGCGGGGGTGCTTGAGATTATTCCGATATTTGGGCCTATTATAGCGGCGATCCCGGCAATTTTAATAGGCTTTACTCAAGGCGGAACATCTGTTGCCCTTACAGTTGCTGGACTATTTTTGATAATTCAGCAATTTGAAAATCAGCTTATTTATCCTTTGGTTGTAAAAAAAGTTGTGGGAGTTCCGCCTATGATTTCGATCCTCGCGATATTAATAGGAGGCCAACTAGCAGGTTTTCTAGGGGTATTGATATCAGTTCCAATCGCAACTGTCATCATTGAGCTTATAGACGATCTTGAAGAGAGAAAAATAGCGCAAGTGAGCGAAATAAAAAAGAGCGCTTCCTAACATGTCTAATAAAAAAAGTTTTTACATGACTACGACTCTACCGTACGTTAATAGTGATCCGCACATAGGTTTTGCAATGGAAATAATCCGAGCAGACGTAATAGCAAGATGGAAAAAGCTTCAAGGTTTTGAAGTTTATTTTAATACTGGTACAGATGAACATGGCCAAAAAATTTGGCAGAAAGCAATGGACGAAAATACAGAAACCCAAGCATATGTAGACAGCTTTGCTCTTAAATTTAAAAACCTCATACCCGCACTTGAAATAAGTAGCGATGCGCATTTCATTAGAACAACAGACAAAAAACATATTAAAGCGGCAGAAGAATTTTGGAAAAGAGTGGAGAAAAATGGAGACATATATAAAAAAAACTACATCACAAAATATTGTGTTGGTTGTGAGCTAGAAAAGACAGATTCAGAGCTAGATAGTGGAAAATGCATACTTCATCCCAATTTAGACCTTGAAGTTCGAGAAGAAGAAAATTATTTTTTTAGATTTTCAAATTACCAAAAGCCGCTTCTTGAGTTTTATAAATCTAGACCTGATTTTGTAATACCAAGTTTCCGCTTCAATGAAATAAAAGCTTTTGTTGAGAGAGGTTTAGAAGACTTCAGTATTTCTCGACTAAAATCAAAAATGGCATGGGGGGTGCCAGTTCCGGGTGATGATAAACACGTTATGTACGTGTGGTTTGATGCATTGGTTAGCTATATTTCAACCCTCGATTGGCCGAATGATGAAGACGGTTTTGATAAATTTTGGAAAGGTGGAACCCCTACTCAATACGCTGGCAAGGACAACCTTCGCCAGCAGTCAGCTATGTGGCAAGCAATGTTGATGTCGGCCCAGCTACCAAACTCATACCAAATTGTTATAAATGGTTTCATAACTTCCGATGGACAGAAAATGTCTAAATCCCTTGGTAACACCATAGATCCATTTGAAATTGTAGAAAAATTTGGTGCGGAGACTCTGAGATATTTTGTATGCAGGGAGCTTTCAACGTGGGAAGACTCAGATTTTACTTGGGAGAGATTTTTAGAAAGTTATAATGCAAATTTGGCAAATGGTATCGGCAACCTCACTTCTCGGATTATGAAGATGGCGACGACCTACGGAGCTGGGATTTCCTCGGACGAAAAAAGAAATACTTATATGGATGAGTCTGTGCCCGAATGGTATTTAGAGGCTTTTAATAACTTTGAACTAAAAAAAATAGCCGATCACATTTGGGAAAGAATAAACGGACTTGACCAATATATTCAAGAAACTTCGCCATTTAAGCTTATTAAAACTGATGAAAAACTTGCAAAACAAATTGTGGAAGATCTTGTTACTCGTCTTTGGGTGATTGGAAAGTTACTCGAGCCATTTATGCCCCAAACTAGCAAGGAGATAATATCTGCAACTGAAAACAATGCATTGCCACCCTCTCTTTTTCCACGCAAAGATGCCTAAATATTTTGATATACATAGTCATTTAAATTTTCCAGACTACGAAAAAGATTTTCCCGAAGTTATTGGGCGATTGAGAGAGACCGGCACTCATACAATATGCGTAGGAACAGATCTAAAATCCTCAGAAAAAGCTGCAAAACTTGCAGAAATTTATCCTGAAATTTATGCATGTATAGGAATGCATCCGGTTGATGACCCAACAATGAAATTTATCAGTAAAGACTTCGAAAAGTTAGTAAGTCACTCCAAAGTAGTAGCAATAGGGGAATGCGGGCTCGATTTTTTTCATGCAAAAAAAGAAGAGGACAAAGAAAGACAAGAAAATGACTTTAGGGAGCATATTGAGTTTGCGTTGGATCATGACAAGCCATTAATGATCCACTCACGGAGCGCCTATCTTGAGCTACTAGATATTTTAGAGCCTTTAGCAAAAGAGCACGGAGAAAAACTTAGAGGCAATGTGCATTTTTTTGCAGGTGATGTCGAAATTGCAAAGAGGTTTTTTAATATCGGTTTTACTATTTCATTTACTGGAGTAATAACTTTTGCCAGGAATTATGATGAGGTAATCAAATATGCACCGCTCGATATGTTGATGTCTGAAACCGACTCTCCATACGTATCGCCTGTGCCATATCGAGGAAAAAGAAACGAACCGTCATATGTTTCTGAAGTTGTAAAAAAGATAGCAGAGATAAGAGAGGGGGGTTATGACAAAGTATCAGAAACTTTACTAAAGACAACCAAAAGGGTTTTTGGGGTTAATCTTGCCTAGCTAGAATTTGCGTGATAGTCTGTTCAAACTCCTTCTGTACCCTTAGCTCTATATAGCTCAGGGCCGGAGTTTAATAGTTAGCCATAAACCCATGTCCATTACAGAAGACCACAAAGAACTTGAAATTTACGAGATCGGTTACTCGATCCTTACAAGCGTTTCCGAAGACAAGTTAGACGATGTGGTCACAAAAATAAAAAAAGCAGTTACAGATGTTGGGGGAGTACTTCTCGATTCTGAGTCTCCATTTCAACAAGAGCTTGCTTACCCGATGTCAAAAACTGTTGGTGCCAGAAAATATGTAGCAGAAGAAGCTTATATCGGCTGGATGAAATTTGAATGTGCTCCAGAAAATACACCAAACGTTAAAATAAGTTTAGATAAAATAGAAGAAGTCCTAAGATTTCTGCTTATCAAAGCAACACGCGAAACTCTCTTTACTTATGAAGGGGCGAGACTTGCCATTGCAGAAAAAGAAGCAGAAGAAAGAGGCGATAATAATGATGAGGTAGCTGAAGGGGTCCCTAAAGTTAGCGAGGAAACAGAACCAGGGAATATAGTTGCCCCAACTATAGAACAATAAACAGTTTTAACGGCAATTCTTAAATAAATAAAAGGTATATAATATTGTTATAATCTAACAAACAAATCACCATGTATCTAAATCGCGCATTAGTCATTGGGAACCTGACAAGAGATCCTGAATTAAAATCATTGCCGTCTGGCATCCAGGTAACATCTTTTTCTGTAGCTACAAATCGTGTCTGGAAAGATAAAAATGGTGCAAAACAAGAGTCGACCGATTACCACAACATTGTAGTATTCGGACGCCAGGCAGAAACAACAGCTCAGTATCTCCGCAAGGGTTCAAATGTTTTGATCGAAGGAAGAATGCAGACAAGAAGCTGGGACGCGACAGATGGTTCTAAAAAATATCGCACAGAAATAGTAGCCGATAGAGTTCAGTTTGGAGCTAGGCCAGCGGGGGGAACTTCTGGGTCTACAGCAGCTACAGAAAAACAAGAAACATCCGCAAATGATGCTCCTCCAATGGACACCATAGAATATCCAGAAGAAAATATAAACATTGAAGACATTCCGTTTTAGTAAACCAAAAACAAGTTAAAATTATTAGAATTAAATATAATCATATGAAAAAAATCGAAACAAAAAGTGATGAGAGGGGACACTCAATAGATTATAAAGATGTGGCAACTCTGAAGAAACATCTGACCCCTCATGCCCGCATAATGAGTAGAAAAAGAACCGGAGTTTCCGCTAAATACCAAAGATCACTCGCTCTAGCCATCAAACGAGCAAGATTTATGGGATTTCTTCCATACTTATCTAGATAATAAAAAAACTCCCTAAGGGAGTTTTTTTATTTCATAAAGGTTATACTTTTTGAGTGGGTTCTTCGTCTAAATATATAAAGAAAAATGGATGTATTAAAACCAAGTAAAATAGAGATCGAAACGCCGCATAAAATGTATGTATCGCATTGGCTAGAAGGCCTGGTGATTGCACCCATATTTGCTGCAGTTATATTTTTACTTAAGTTAACATGCCCCGCTGATACTGGAGAAGGGTGTTTTGTCGATCCGTTTTACGGAATACTTTTTTTACCGCTTCCATTTATCTATAAAATATTTTCAAGTAATTTGGTTTTAGTAGGACGGCACGAAATACTATTTATTCTAGGATACTGGGCTATTGTAGGTTTTCTTTTAGGTTTATTAGTTCACGTTCACAAAAAAGAAACTCATTAGAAGTTACTTCCTCCGATTCGATCAGTATAGTCTCCTGTTTCAGTATTAATCCTCACTACATCTCCCTCCTTAATAAACATAGGAACCATTAATGTTGCTCCGGTTTCGAGCACAACTTCTTTGGTAGCTCCTTGAGCTGTATTTCCTTTTGTTGCAGGATGAGCTTCCGTAACCTTAAGGTCCATTTTAATCGGAAGTTTTAGACCGATAGTTTTACCATCGTCAGATCCATCGTCAAAGATGAGGGTGTCCACAACAGTGTTTGTTTTCAAAAACTTTGACGCCGGACCTATGATGGTTTCTGGTAGTTTAAAACGTTTCGAAGGATCATTTACTTCTGAGAACCAAAATTCTCCCTTACTTTCATAAAGAAATTTTACTTCATGTTTTTTTATATCTGCCTCCTCGGCCTTGTCTGAAACATGAAAAGAATGCTCCACAATGCGACCTGTAATGAGATTTCTAAGCTTAGTGGCATTAACAGGCTTTCTTTGTTGTTTTCGAAAAACATGAGAGGACAAAACTTCATAAGGACCATTTTCAAAAACAATATATTTTCTTTCTTTGATTTCGTTGTATTCAAGCATTGGTCTGTAATTTTACGGATTTGAAAAGTTAAGTCAATCAAGGGCTTTATTGAGGCAGTATTTAGTAATTACAATTTTTAATTAAATATTTTTATATTACGATGATTTAAGAAACTATCGGAGATTAAATGTTTTATAGGTTACTAGCTAATTGACATTCGATGTCTAAAGTATAAAATCCAGTCAGAACTCACATTCAAGGATAAAAATAATGGCTAGTACGAGCCAATCTGATCGAGAGCTACTTGCCCGATGTGATTCGGAACCAGCTTCACTCGAACTCCTCAGAGAAGTATGCAAAGTAAAGGAAAGATTAGTTCAAGCACAGAATTTCAATGAAGCCTCCACGTTTCGAGATACAGAAAGAAAACTTCAAAAGGACTTGCGCAACCCAGATCAAATCAGCCGCTTCGGTATAAGCCTTGAAATTAAGCGCTTTACTGTTCCGCTTGATCCTGCTATCGATTTATTTCACGTGGTCGTCGGAAAGGGAAGTGGAGTATGGCTTGAAACAATTTCCGGTGAAGAGAACCTTTTCTGGTTTCTCAGGGGTTTGAAGGCAGCGTCTCCATCTGGAATGATTCCTGAACACGAATTACCACATCGCGGAATTAGACTGAAGTTAGTGGAAGATCAGGATTTCAGTTTCGATTAAAAAAAATCCACCTCTCATTGAGGTGGTCTTTTTATAAAACAAAACTACGGCTGGGACCGTAGTATTTGCACACTATAGAAGTTATTCCGAAATTGAATTCCGGCCTAACCAGGCTGCCGAGGCGAGGTTGGTGTATGATCGAACTGTATCGGTGTCACCATCTCAAAGTATCGATCCAGGGTTATGCTATCCTTGTGTTAGCCGCCAAATAAAACTACCCAGATGTTCTCTTACTTTGAAACTTTTTCCCAGTTGTAATGACTAACCTCTATTAGGGGGTGCTATCTGATATTATTCCAAAGCCTAAAAAAATTCAAGCCTAAACTTCAGCTGCTAACTTCTTGCGTATTTCTTTCAGTATTTGATCTCCAATCTTTTTATTTTCTTTCAAAAACTGACGAGTCGCGTCATAACCTCGCCCAAGCTTCACTTCCTCGCCTCCGTCGGGAGTATAAGAATACGAAGTTCCAGATTTAGAGACCATACCCATCTTTTCACCCAAGGCGATGATCTCACCTTCTCGTGATATTCCTTCGTTATACATTAGATCAAACTCGGTCTGCTTAAAGGGAGCCGCTACTTTGTTTTTTACGACCTTTACCCTGATGCGACCTCCCATGACTTCCTCACCTTTTTTAATTTGAGCAATACGCCTTATATCGAGTCGAACAGAAGTATAAAACTTTAGAGCCTTTCCTCCAGGTGTAGTTTCTGGGTTGCCAAACATTACCCCGATTTGCATACGAATCTGGTTTATAAATATAACTACAGTTTTACTCTTTGCGACAATTGCTGTTAGCTTTCGCAGAGCCTGACTCATTAGTCGCGCTTGCTTTCCAACATGATGAGCTCCCATATCACCCTCGATCTCATCTTTAGGGGTAAGAGCAGCAACTGAGTCGATGACGATAACATCCATCTTGCCAGAGCGTACCAAGCTTTCAACTATTTCAAGTGCCTGCTCACCTGTATCAGGCTGAGATATTAAAAGTTCGTTTATCTTTACTCCAAGACGAGAAGAGTATTCGGGGTCCATTGCATGCTCTGCATCTATGAATGCGCAAATGCCCCCCATTTTTTGCGCCTCGGCAATTACATGAAGCGATAGAGTAGTTTTTCCAGAAGATTCTGGCCCAAAGATTTCTATTATTCGTCCTCTAGGTAGTCCACCTACCCCTAGAGCAGAATCAAGTCCAATAGAACCTGTGGGTATAGCATCAACTCCAACTCGAGGTTTATCACCAAGCTTCATTATGGAATCCTCACCAAACTTCATCTTGATAGCATCAAGCGTTGCCTCAATATTTTTATCTTCATTTCTTTCGCCCATTGTTTTAAGAGCTTTTGGTGTTTTTGCTTTTTTCATCCCAATAAAAAATTTTAATTATTAATTTTCAAATTTATAGTTTTTTTTCGTCAAATTCCGTTATAAACAAGACTGAGTTTCTTTTCTGTTTCTCTTCCAAATCTATCTTTTGCACGCAAAGTTATTACACTTAGTCCATAAGGTACTACATATTTCTCGCTCCAATTTCCTTTGGAATCAATAAAAAT